>JAGGAJ010000028.1 GCA_017889845.1 Deltaproteobacteria bacterium | reverse complement strand
GTTACCAGTGATACCTCGATGAGCCATGGCATTCGAACAAACGTAAGCGGGAAGAAGGACGGAGCCGGTAAGCCCCGTCCTCATACCTATGGGTGCAAATTTACCGCTACTTCCCTATAGTGCCGGTGACGTCGACGTACCCATCAGCACCTGTTTCGAGGGGACCAACGCGTTCCCCCTTCCAGGTCCCCTTCCCCTTCATTCCTTCGAACCTTCCCGTTCCACCGATACATTCCCATGTACCTTCAAGTGCGGATCTTTTCCCTCCGTCTACCGGTGTAAACATGCCGATGGCTTTAGTACGCATAATCGATCCGTCTGGAAATGTATATGTTAAATAGCCTGTCAAGGGTCCCTTCCCTTTCACGGTGTCATAGTATGCAATGGCCTTTCTTGTGCCAATTTCCCCGCTGGCAGGTCCCTTCGTCATAAAAATAATACCAGGCGTCTCGCTGAATCCAACGAAATGCCCTGGGACGTCGCCCACTTCAATCATTTCCCCCTTTTGCACATGGTAGACGGACCGGTATGCAACCTCCTCCGCTTGTGTTATTGGTACGAGAAAAACCGTCATGAAAAGCAACGTCACAATAATCCCTGCCCATTTCTTCATCTTTGATCCTTGAAATTGGGTATGCATCACGTTCCTCCCCCTGATTAATGCTTCGCCCGTTCCTAATTGACAATCCGCCACCGAAACGAACTGCGACCTCGCTATCTCCAATCCCCAAGTTGAGAAGAGGCCTGCTCGGAAAGGCAGGATAGGCAAATGGAATGAGGTGAGGAAAAATCCCCGCCAATCCATGGAACTCCCTCTCCGATTAGCCCCCAGGTTCTGAGGCGTGCCCGTGAGATTGACGGTTGACTTGTCTTTTGTTGTAGGATTCTGCAGCGAAGCGATCAGGTTCCTTGCGTGGAAAAAAATATCGGCACCCCGTCAAGGACGCCCTTATCGGATTTGCTTGCGCCCCCTTGACAGTATCAGTCCCACCCCCTATCATCGCGCCATGTCGATGACTGAAAAATATCTATTACGAGTCATTGAACAAGCCGGAGATGAATGATGCCTATCGAATATCATATTGATCACGGTCGCCGGCTTGTATTAGCTAGCGCAAGCGGAAAACTGACGGCGGAGGATTTTTTCAACTATCAGCGCAATGTATGGTCACTTCCTGAAGTCAGAGGATTCAATGAGTTGGTGGATATGAGTAAAGTCGAGGAGATTTTGTCGCCTACATACGAAAGAATAAGTGAATTAGCCAAGCTATCTGCAGACATGGATGACAGAACCATCGCGACGAAGTTCGCTATCGTTGCTTCAGACACCTTCGCATATGGCATTGGGCAGTTGTACGAAGCATTTAGAAACGTAAATCCGCTGAGCACCAAAAAAGTTGGTGTATTTCGAAACATTCAAGAGGCAATGGACTGGATCGGTCAGGCTTCCCACATGCGTTGAATGTAGTCCGTTCCCGGAAGTTCCGCAGAGAAGGTCCCGTACAGCGGCCATCTCTCCCCGATGTGCCCGTTCGGCTGGATCGTCAGGAAGAAATCCAGCCGGTCGTCCATGCCGCATGCAAGCGCTGTAAACGGGATCGAAATTTCCAGCACCTTTTTGAACGACACGAGGATCCCCAGGTCGGGCTGCCCCCGCAATTCGCCATATTCCACGTTCGCATCGCTGATCTCGCGGAAAATCGCGTTCGATTCCATCCGTTTCATATCCAGTGAGGCATGCAGCATCTTGTTCTTCAGGGGGAACAGAATTTCCAGTTCGATGGCTTGTGAGTTTTCCATAGCTACCGGGTCCAGATCGAAACGGAAAAACAATTCCCATTCGTTAAAACCATAATAAAAACAGTATAATAGCATGTGACCGGCACGGTGCATCGAGCCGAATTCCGGGTTGGGATTGTACCTTGTCGCGGAACTCCATTCAAAATAGGAAGTGACGAGGCCGTCTATTTTCGGCTGTATGTAGGAGCGGGGGGATGGTATGAAATTCTTTCCCGTCTGCACCCTTTCCGGCCGGATGATGGGGATGTCGAGCGAATCCGGGGGATTCAATCCCATGGCTGCATATGCGGCCTTCACATTGTGCCGGAACAGGCGGTCGAATTCCGGGCCATGGTGCGTGAAATGATCGTCCCCGTACCACCAGCACCAGTCCGACCCTTCCGCCACGTGCAGGAATTCCTCCGCTTTCCGCAGTTCCGTAGGGAACTCCTTTTCTTGCCCCTGGTACGGATCGGCGCGCCGTTGCCAGAGAGTTCTCGCCCGGGACAGCATGTCCCAGGCTGCGTGGTCTTCCGGATGACCGATCCAGATGTGGAAAGTGCCGTCTATCCAGGAACCCGTCGGGATGGATGGAAGTTCGCGGATGGGACCCGCCTGCGCCAGCGCCGACGATAACGTTACGCATTCGATATTCGGCTTCAACGTTTCGAATTTCTTCATCAGAAGCCGCAGGAAAAGCTCTCCGGAATCGTGGAAATATTCCCAGGCGTTCTCTCCGTCCAGAATGACCGGTATGATCGGATCGCCATGCCCGAAAGATGATCTGTCGCGTGATAATCCTTTAAATATATTATTGATATTATGAATGAAATTATTTACGGCATCATGTGCGTCCCAGCGGGAATATTCGAACCCGATCAGATCGGACAGCCGGTGGTCACGGAAGAATATGGGTATGGAACCGCCGGCGGTGTTCGCCGCATACGGGCGGTAGAACCACCTCGGTTCGGCAGGTACCCCGTCCCCATCCCTCGAAATCGCCTTTCCGAACGCTTTGGCGAGGAGGATCTCGTCGGTGGCCGTCCATTCGAACCCGGCGCGGGCCGCCAGTTCGAGGGCTGCGGGGCTGATCGATCCCTCGGACGGCCAGAGCCCCCTCGGGTAGAAACCGAACAGCTCGCGGAACACCTCCCTGCCGTCCGCAAGCTGACGCTCCGCATCGCGTGGGAAGGCAAAGGGAAGCCGTGGAAGGGTTGCGCCGGGAAACGCATCCAGCGCCGAGCGGTTGTCGACCAGCAACGGAAGGATGGGGTGGTACATGGGGGACGAGGACAGTTCTCCGCCGTTTTCCGTCACCAGCCTTCGGTACTCCTCGAACATCTCCCCCATGACGCCGATCTGCCGGTCCAGCACGTACTGCTTCTCCCGTTCCGTATAACCGCTCCCCTTCCTCCACAGCCGGGACAGGCCCGGGTCCACTGCCCGGTGCATGGGATGGAACCAGGCCAGGTTGAACAGGGTGACGAGGTCCGTGTATTCGGAGGCGCCGTATCCCCCCGCGCCGTTCCGCCCCACGGCCCGGAGCGCCGCCTCGCGCCCCTGGAACAGTTCGGCGAACCGGGGCTGGGGAAGGATCATCGTGGGGGCGAAGGCGGAAAAGAAGTTCCGCAGGAGGAACTCCTCCTCGTCCCTGTTGAGGTCCAGGGCGCTCTTCCTGGATACGGTCAGGAATATGTCCTCGGCCCCGTTCTCGACGTAGTCCCGCACCTGGACAAGGAGCGAGGGAACGAGATTGAAGGTGTGATGGACGCCGGGGAAATCCCGGAAGATCCTCGGGAGGGCGACGTAATCCTTGATCGCGTGGAGCCGGACCCAGGGGAGGATGTACGTCCCCGTTTCCGGATCCTTGTAGTACGGCTGGTGCATGTGCCAGAGGAAACATACCCGGAGCTTCATCGGTACCTACCCCGACCCGCCAATGACGTCTATTCCATCTGCGCCAATTGGATATCGATCAGGTTCCGCGACTTCGTTTCGGGGTGGTCCTTGAGGATCTGCCGGTACAACGCGACCGCCTCGGACCTCTTCCCGGCAAGGGCCAGGCACCGCGCCTCCGCGAGGAAGGACTGGGCCTTCATCTCGGACTGCGCGAACCCGGCGGCCTCCCGGTAGGCCGACGCGGCGGCGGGAAAATCCCCCTTTCCCTCCAGCGCCCTCCCGATCCCGTCCCGCAGGAGATATTCCATGATCCCGGCGGCCTTTCCCGTGGCGATCCCGTCGCGGAACTGCGCCGCGCTCCGGTCGTACTCCCCGCGCAGGAATGCGATGCTCCCCAGGTAATACCGGGCATACACCGTGGCGCGGGTCTTCGGGTGCATGCCGACATGGGACAACAGGAACTGCTCCAGCGCCGCGAGCTTCTCCGGGTCCGCCTCGGCCGGCGTCTGCAGGAGTTCGCGTGCGCGGTTCAGTTGGGGCCAGAGCTCCCTGCTGGACTTGTCCTCCTGCCACTGGAGGTACGCCCGGCCGCCGAGTGCGATGCCGGCCAGGGCGACGACGGCCAGCGCCGCGGAGCCGACCCGGAGACGGTTCTCCTTCGCCCAGGCGACCGCGCGCCCGAAGGTCGAGATGAATTCGTCGGGCCCCTTGAGGTCCCGGCGGGTGTACCGGATCTTCTCTGCCATGCGAGGTCAGGCTCCTTGGTGGTTTGATCTGCCGCTAGCGTGCGCGCCGGTATTGTACATCATCTCACGCGGTTTCTCCCTCGAGATGCTGTCGTATGACCGCGGAAAGGGAGTCCCGGATCTCCTCCGCCGTCACCTGCTCCATCTCGCGGACCTTCATGGTGCAGCCGAGCCGCTCCACGCGGTTGCGGAACAGCCGGAACGTGTTCTCCCCGAGCCCGAACTCCGTGAAGGCCTTCCCCATGACGGCGAGGACGACCCGCGCCGACGCGCCCCGGGTGTAGTCGGACACGGCCATCAGGTTCTCGAGGGCCCCCGTCATCTCGGCCTTGAGGAAGACGACGATTCCCAGCGGGGCGGGCGCGAGGCTGTACCACAGGGGCGACACGGATCGAAGGTACGGGAAGGCGTACAGCAGGACGGAGCTGCTCTCCCCGACGCGCAGGCGGCCGAAGGTCCCCAGCGGAACCCCCTCCTTGCGCCGGAGGGAGAAGAACACGCTGTCCACCTCGAAGTCGCGATATTTTCCGAGAGCCATCACCAGCCCTTCGAGCAGGGCGGGATCCGGCAGGAAAAACACGATCCGGCCGACCCCCGCGGTTACGGGGGAACCCCGGTCCTCGAGACGGGACTTGAGCCGCGCCATGTCGTCGGCGGGCAGGAAATCGCTCTTGGACGGCCGCGCGTCGAAGTCCCCGATCCGCAGGATCCCGCGGTTCTTGAGGGTCAGGAGCGCCTCGAGGACCGCGAGGTCCGGGAAGTTGCAGTTGTTGACGATGTCCTCCACGCGGGAGCAGAACTCCGAGAGGAGTAGAACTTCCCGCAACGCGCCGCCCGCGGAGGCGACTTCCCGGCCGTCCCTCACCACCATCACGGTTTCCCCGGGTGCGGGGAGCTCGCTCCCAAGCTTCCGAATCTCGTCGAAATGCCGCAGCCCCTCCAGGATGGCGTGCTGGCTCGATGTATAGATGGACCGCCGGACCCCGACCTTGCCCGGGAGGAAGCGGAACTTCCCCTCTCTCAGCGGAATCATCCGGAAGAGGGCCTTCTCCCCCACGATGTTCTGGGTGGCGGCGGAGACGATCTCTCCCCGTTCGATGTAGATGGAACCGCTGATGCCGACCCCCTCCACCTGGAGGATCCCGCTTTTCCGGTTCATCGACAGCATCTGCCACAAATCGGGGATGAAGATCTGGTTCAGGTTCCCGCTGATCTCGGAGTCCCCCGAGAGCGCCTCGGAAAGGGGGTCCTGGAAGAGGGCGCGCTGGATCCTCAGGAGCACCTCGTCCTCGTGGTACGGCTTGCGGATGAACCCGTCCGTCCCGGGACGGAATCCCGGGACACTACGCTCCTGGTCGCTGAGAAAGAAGAACGGAAGGGACTTCGTGTTCGGGTTCGAGCGCAGGATCTGCACCAGCCGGTCCGGCCCGAGGATCGGCACGGAGAGATCGAGGAGAATGATGTCCGGCTTGCGCAGAAGCGTCTCCGACAGGGCCTTGCTCCCGTCGGAGGCCTCGATGACCTCCATCCCCTTCTCCCGGAGGTAGAGCGCGAGGGCGTGCCGGGACTTGTCGGAGGGATCGGCGATCAGAACCCGTTTCGCCGCGTTCGTCGCGTTCACCGGACACCCATCAGAAATTCCCCTGGAGGTGGTACATCTCCTGGATTTTCTCCATCATCGCCTCGACGAGCCACTCGTCGGCGGTGTTGAATCCCTCGATCTCCCCTCCCCTGTCCGCCCCGAACAGGGCGTACGCCCCGTTCTCCTTCAGGTACAGGAGGACCTCGCGATCCCGCAGCATCTCGTCCTCCGAGGAGACGTAGAGCAGGTTCTTCGCGTCGAAGCGCGTGGCTCCGGACTGGCCCACGATGTAGATGTTCCTCCGCGGGGAACGGGAGGGCTCGAAGGAGAGAAAGATCTGCTTGTAGATCTCGGGCGTGGGGCCCGCCACGATGACCATCCCGCGATCCCCGGGCGTTGCCGCCATGTCCTGCGCCACGGACTCCACGATCCGGAGATACGTTTCGCGGGGGAGGCTGAAATGCCCGTTCCGCCCGAGGTCCCGGCGGAACCGGAGGAAATACGGAACATCCTCCCCTCTGCGCAGGGTCTCGTAATACTCTGCCTTCCCGACGAGGATCTCGAAGGCGTCCCAGAAGGATCGGGCGGCGAGGCGCTGCCGGTGCAGGGGGCTCTTCTGCTGCCGGGCGTACTTCTCCTCCGCCACCCGAAGCAGCTCCGGGAAGTCCCGGCCGTCCCGCGGGTACGTGGCCGACATGAACAGGATCTGGAGAGAGTACTCCGCGCCGAGATACTGGATGCGGCTCCTTTCCCTCGCTGCCTTGCGAAGGCGACGGACCGCCAGCATCGCGCCGAAGGCGTCCGTCTCCGGGAGAACGATGCAGAACCGGTTGGCTTCCTGCCGCGACAAGAGGTCGGAGTCGCGAAGCGCCTTGCGCAGCGCATCGACCATCGTCGACAGCGCGCCGACGACGACGGTCTCGCGGGTCTGCTCCATCAGGAAAGACAGATTCTCCACCATCAGGAAGATCACGGAGAGGGGCCGGCGGAAGCGCCCCGCCTTGAACCGTTCCTTCTCGAAGTAGTCCTCGTGGAACGCCGCGGAATAGGCACCGGTTTCGGGGTCGCGGAGAGAGATCTTCTCCATCCGCCCCAGGCGGTCCACCGTGTTCAGGGCGGCCGCCGCGTAGTCGGCGATGATCTTCGCGAGGTGGAGTTCCCGGTCCCCGTACCCCTTTCGGTCGTGGCGGTCCCCCAATTTCACGATGCCGATCGGTTTTTCCTGGTGCATGAGCGGAACGTACAGGATGGAGCCGGGGCGCATCGCCCCCTTCTCACCCTTGACGGACGTGGAGATTGCAAAGGGGTCCCCCTTCCAGACCGCCTCGGCCACCTCCGACTGGGAGAGATAGAACCGGGACCCCTCCCGGTCGATGCCGATGAGCCCCCGGACGGAGGCGATCATCATCTCATCCGGGTCGGACGGGGAGGAGAGCCAGACGACGCAGCTCTCCGCGCCGAGCTCGCCGGTGAAGGTGTCGGTGATCAGGGACACCAGCTTCTCCTCGTCCTGCGACGACATCATCCGGAGGCACTGCTGGTACAGGGAAGCCATCGAGTAATATTCCAGGCTCTCGATCAGGAGCCGGTCGGACACCGTCCCCTCGTCTCCCGCCGGGGTCGGCTTGCCGAGGATTACCCAGCGGGCCACCTCGTGAAGGGGCGGCTCCCCGCGGTACAGGAAAACCGGGGCGCCGTTCGATCCGGAACCCCCCAGGGTGTCGAGGAGGCCGGGGCCGGCACAGTCGATGGGGGCGGCAACGGCGGCGAACGCCCTCGCGTCGATCTTGCGGGACGTGACCAGATCGGGGGGGCGGAACTCGAACTCGACGGCGTGGTCCAGTACGTTGAGGCGGAGTTCGCGGCCTTCGGCGGCGTCCTCCTGGAGAACCAGTATGCGGGAGACCTTCATCCGCCCCGTCGACCTACATCTTGTACTTGCTGAACTGCCCGGGGTCCATCTTCTCGAGCAGTTCCGTCCACGGGTCCTTCCCCCCGTCCCCCTCCCCGTTCCCGGTCTCGACTGCGATGGCCTTCTCCAGCACCTCCTCCGAGACGAGCACCGGCACGCCGAAGCGCAGGGCGAGGGCGATCGCGTCGCTGGGCCTGGAGTCGACGGTGTAGCGGGACTCCTTCCCCTCCAGATGGAGGGCGGCGTAGTAGGTGTTGTCCCGGATGTCGGTGATCTCGACCTTCCGCAGGGAGTTCCCCGTCGTCTCGAGCACCGCCTTCATCAGGTCGTGGGTCATGGGCCTCGGGAGCTCCACCCCCTCGAGCGCGAGGACGATGGCGTTCGCCTCCAGCAGCCCGATCCAGATCGGGAGGGCGCAACGGTTCTCCCGGTCCTTCAGCACCACGATGGGCGATTTCGTCACGGGATCGACCGTCACGCCGGCCACCAGCATCTCGCGCGCCATGGCTAACCCCTCTCCTCCCCGACGAGGGAGTGCACCCCGGCGGAGGTCACGAGGACGTTCCGGAGCGGCCCTTTGCCGCCCGCGGGGACGAAATTCACCGTCTTGTGGCAGGGGGTCCTTCCGCACAGCCGGCCGTCGCCCCTTGCGCTTTCCCCCTCCACGAGGACTTCGACCTCCCTACCCTTCATACCGGCCAGCTGCTCTTGGGAGTGACGGTCCTGGAGGGACTGCAGCCGCCGCAACCGTTCCCCGGAGACACCGGGATCCACCGCGCCGTCCATGCCGGCCGCCCGGGTTCCCGTCCGCGGGGAGAACCGGAAGGAGAACGACGAGACGTACCGCATCGCCTCCATGGCGTCCAGGGTCGCGCGGAAATCGTCTTCCGTCTCCCCCGGGAATCCGACGATGAAATCGGAGGAGAAGCAGATCCCCGGCCGGGCCCTCCGAAGTGCGTCCGTCTTCGAGAGATATTCGGCCCGCGTGTACCCTCGCCCCATGGCGGAGAGCACGCGGTCCGAGCCGGATTGGAGCGGCAGGTGGACGTGGGGGCACAGCGCCCCGATGTCCGAGAAGAGCCCGATCGTCCTCTGGTCGAGGTCGCGCGGGTGGGACGTGACGAAACGGATGCGTGCGATCCCGTCGACAGCGGAGATGCGACGCAGCAGTTCGTGGAACGGGATCTCCCCCTCCTTCTTGCCATAGGAGTTGACGTTCTGCCCGAGGAGGATGACCTCCCGGACGCCCCGGTCGGCGAGGGCCCGGATCTCCGCGAGGATGCCGGCCGCCGGCCTGCTGACTTCCCGTCCGCGCACCATGGGGACGATGCAATATGCGCAGAAGTTGTCGCACCCCTGCATGATCGTGACCATTGCGGAATACGTCCCGTCGGGCAGGTACGGGGGGACCTCCCAGTGTCCCGTGTCGCCGTCCATGGCGACCGCGACGGAAGGTACGAGCTCCCCGGCCTTCCGGACCAGTTCCGGAAGGCGCGCGATGTTGTGTGTCCCGAACACGATGTCCACGTAGGGGGCGCGTTTGCGAAGCGACTCCCCGGCCTGCTGGGCGAGGCAGCCGCCCACGCCGACGAGCCGTCCCGCCCTGCGCTGCTTCCACCGGCGGAGCGTCCCGAGCTCGCTGAAGATCTTCTGGTCGGCTTTCTCGCGGATGCTGCAGGTGTTGAGGAGGACGAGGTCGGCCTCCTCGAGGGATGCGGCGCTCCGGTATTCCGCCGCGGAGAGAAGCGAAAGCATCCGCGCCGAGTCCACGGCGTTCATCTGGCAGCCGAATGTCTTGATGAACACGCTCCGCCGCATGGGGAACCATTATAGCACCCGCGTTGCCGGGCACAATGCGGCGGGAGTCCGGGGAAGATTCAGTACCTCTTTTTTTTCGGGGGGTTGTCCCGGCCACCCAACAGGCGCAGCGCGAAGCTGTGGTCCACCACCTTCTCGGAGATGGAGTACGGGTCCTTCCGCTTCCGTGCGAGATCCGCGAGAAGCGGCTCCAGCAGCCCGTGGGATTCCAGGTCGGACACCGCTTTCTCGATCAGGCGGGTCTTGAGGATCTCGAGCAGTTCCACCCGCGCCTTTTCGCGGCGGTACCGCGCGATGTGGGGTTCCCGGAACGCATACTCCCGGTGTCGCTCCACCTCCACGAGGAGCTCCGCGGTCCCCGTGTCGGTGGCCGCCACGGTGGGGAGCACCGGGGGTTTCCACTCCCCTTCGCCGTATTCCCCCATGGAGATCATCGTCTCGATCTCCCGCCGGGTCTTGTCCGCCCCCTCCCGGTCGGCCTTGTTGACGACGAAGATGTCGGCGATCTCGAGGATCCCCGCCTTGATCGCCTGGATGTCGTCCCCCAACCCGGGCACGACCACCACGATGTTCGTGTGCGCGACCTTGACGATCTCTACCTCGTCCTGTCCCACGCCCACCGTCTCGATGAGGATCACGTCCTTGCCCATCGCGTCCATGACGTTGACGATGTCGAGTGTGGAACGGGACAGGCCCCCAAGGTGCCCGCGGGTGGCGAGGCTCCGGATGAAGACCCCCTCGTCGAGCGCGTGCTGCTGCATCCGGATCCGGTCCCCGAGGATGGCCCCTCCCGTGTAGGGACTCGTCGGATCGATGGCGACGATCCCCACCGTCTTCCCCCGTTTTCGCAGGAGGGAGGTGATCCGGTTGACGAGGGTGGACTTCCCGGAGCCCGGCGCCCCGGTGACCCCGAGGATGTAGGCCCGCCCGGTGTGCCGGTAGAGGGATTTCAGCACCCGGACCGCCGCAGGGATCTCGTCGTCGAGGTCGCGCATCAGCCGCGCGGCGGCCCGCACGTCCCCGGCGAGGATCTCCTTCGCGGTGACGGTCATTCCGCGGGCGTCTCAGTGTCCCCGGATCAGGTTCCGGGCGATGATGATACGCTGCACCTCGGAGGTGCCCTCGCCGATCTCGCACAGCTTCGCGTCGCGCATGTACCGCTCCGCGGGATAATCGCTGGTGTACCCGTACCCGCCGAAAACCTGGACCGCCTTGATCGTTCCCCGCATGGCCGCCTCGGAAGCGAACAGCTTCGCCATCGCGGCCTCGCGGGTGTACGGCTTCCCCGCGTCCCGGAGCGCCGCGGCCCGCAGGGTCATGAGCCGGGCGGCGGAAAGTTCCGTGGCCATGTCGGCGAACATCCACTGGATCGCCTGGAACTCCGCGATCGGCCGGCCGAACTGGCTCCTTTCCCTCGCGTACGAGAGCGCATCCTCCATCGCGCCGAGGCCTATCCCTGTGGCGAGGGCGGCGATGGAGATCCGTCCGCCGGCGAGGTTCTTCATCGTGTCCCGGAATCCGGAATTGACCTGCCCGACCACGGCGTCGGGGCCCGCCTCCATGTCCTCGAAGACGAGCTCCGCGGTGTCGGAGGAGCGCATCCCGAGCTTGTGGAGTGTCCTGCCCACCGTGAGCCCCCTCGTGCCGGCCGGGACGACGAAGGCGGTGACGCCGTCCTTCCCTTTCCCCTTGTCCGTCACCGCCAGGACCACGTACACGCCCCCGACGCTTCCCTGGGTGATGAACATCTTGGTACCGTTGATCACCCAGCTGCGACCTGTCCACTCGGCGCGCGTCTTCATGGAGATGGAGTCGGAGCCGGACCCGGGCTCCGTGAGGGCCCAGGCGCCGAGCGTCCTCCCGGAGGCGAGGCCGGGAAGGTACCGACGCTTGATCTCCTCGGATCCGAATCCCAGGATGTGTGCGGTGCAGAGGGAGTTGTGGGACGCGACGGTCAGACCCAGCGAGCCGTCCCCCTTCGCGATCTCCTCCACGGCGATCGCGTAGCTCACCGTGTCCATCCCCGCACCGCCGTACACCTCCGGGACCATCGCGCCCAGGATCCCCAGTTCCCCCAGTTTCGACACCGTTTCCGAGGGGAACTCCCCCGTCTCGTCCCAGGCGTGCGCCTTCGGGCGCACCTCCCGGGCCACGAAGGACCGGAGCATGTCGCGCAGCGCCTCCTGTTCGGGCGTCGGGACGAAGGTCATCGGGGCGTATCCGTTCCCAATCCGGACCGTCCTTCTACTTCCGCGGCTGGATCCGCGCGTTGACGTACTCCACGATCTCCTGGATCCGCGTTCCCGGTGTGAAGACCCGGTCGACCCCTTTCTTGAGGAGCTTCGGGATGTCGTCGTCCGGGATGATCCCGCCCCCGAACAGGACCACGTCCCCCATCTTCTTCTCCCGGAGCAGCTCCATCACCTTCGGGAAGAGGTAGTTGTGCGCCCCGGAGAGAATGGAGAGCCCGATCCCGTCCACGTCCTCCTGCGCTGCCGTGTTGACGATCATCTCCGGGGTCTGGTGAAGCCCCGTGTAGATGACCTCGACTCCCGCGTCCCGGAGCGCGCGGGCGATGATCTTCGCCCCGCGATCGTGCCCGTCCAGTCCGGGCTTGCCGACCAGGATGCGGACCTTCCGCGCCGCCCTCTTCGTTGCCGCCGCAGATCCCTTGCCTTTCGCCGTCGCCATTCGGGTCCCCTCCTGCGTGATGCGTGCTAGAACATCGCCGGGTCGGTGTAGACGCCCATCGTCTCCCGCAGGGCGTCGCACATCTCCCCGAGGGTTACGTACTCCCGCGCAGCGTCGACCAGCAGCGGCATCAGGTTGACGTCCGGGGCGAGCGACGCATCCCTCAGGGCGTTGATGCACGCCTGCGCCTTCCGGGCGTTCCGCTTGCGGCGGACATCCCGGGTCCGCGCGACCTGCCTCCTCTCGACGCCGTCGTCGATCCGGAGGAGCGGGATCGACTGTTCCTCGTCGACCTGGTACGCGTTCACGCCCACGACCCGCTTCTCCCCCGCGTCGACGAGACGCTGGTAGTGGTACGCGGCGTCCGCGATCTCCCGCTGCGGGTATCCCCGCTTGATGGCCGCCACCATGCCGCCCATCTCGTCGATCCGGCGGATGTACTCCATCGCCTTCTCTTCCATCTCGTTCGTCATCTGTTCCACGAAGAAAGAGCCTCCTAGCGGGTCGACGGTGTTCGCCACGCCCGACTCCTCCGCCAGGACCTGCTGGGTGCGCAGCGCCACCATCGCCGACTGCTCCGTGGGCAGGGCCAGGGTCTCGTCCATCGAGTTCGTGTGGAGGGACTGGGTCCCGCCGAGGACCCCCGCCAGCGCCTGGATGGCCACCCGGACGACGTTGTTCATCGGCTGCTGCGCCGTCAGGGTGCATCCGGCGGTCTGGGTGTGGAACCGGAGCTTCCAGGAGTTTTCGTCTTTCGCCTGGAAGCGCTCCCGCATGATGCGTGCCCACATCCGCCGCGCGGCGCGGTATTTCGCGATCTCCTCGAAGAAGTCCATGTGGGCGTTGAAGAAGAACGACAGCCGGGGTGCGAACCGGTCCACCGGGATCCCGGCGCCGATCCCCGCCTGGACGTAGGCGATCCCGTCGGCGATGGTGAATGCGAGCTCCTGGACCGCCGTCGATCCCGCCTCCCGTATGTGGTACCCGCTGATGCTGATCGTGTTCCACTTCGGGACCTTGTCGGAGCAGTAGGCGAGGATGTCCGTGATGATCCGCATCGACGGTTCCGGGGGGAAGATCCAGGAGTGCTGGGCGATGTACTCCTTCAGGATGTCGTTCTGGATCGTCCCGCCGAGCTTGCGGAAGGGGACGCCCTGCCGCTCCGCCACGGCGAGGTACATGGCGAACACCATCGCCGCGGGGCCGTTGATGGTCATCGAGGTGGTGACCTTGTCCAGCGGGATGCCGTCGAAGAGGATCTCCATGTCCCGGAGGGAGTCGACCGCGACGCCGCACATCCCCACCTCCCCCTTCGCGCGGGGGGAATCGGAGTCGTACCCCATCAGCGTCGGGAAGTGGAAGGCCGTCGACAGCCCCGTCTGCCCCTGGGAGAGGAGGAACTTGAAGCGCGCGTTGGTGTCTTCCGCGGAGCCGTAGCCGGCGAACTGGCGCATCGTCCATAGGCGGCCACGGTACATGGAGGATTGCACCCCGCGGGTGTACGGGTACTCCCCGGGGAAACCGAGGTCCTCGTCGTACTCGAGGTTCGAGAGGGTGTCCGGGGTGTAGAGCGCCAAGATTTCCTCGTCCGACACGGTGGAGAATCGTTTCCGCCGTTCCGGGGACTTCGCGAGGAGGGGGGCGAGGCGCTCGTCCTTCCACTTCTTCCGCCGTTCGGCGAGGTCTGCGAGCCGTTTTCGGTCGTACATGGGAAATTCTCCTCCGTTACCGTTCTACGCCGGTGCGGGCGTCGACACCTTTCGCGTAGTAGTGCTTCACTTCCCGCATCTCCGTGACGAGGTCCGCCGCGTCGACGATCTCCCGCGGGGCCCCGCGTCCCGTGAGCACCAGTTCCATCCCGTCGGGCCTGTTCCGGACCAGTTCCAGGACCTCGGCGACCGGGATGAGGCCGAAATCCATGGCGCAATTGATCTC
>JAGGAJ010000027.1 GCA_017889845.1 Deltaproteobacteria bacterium | reverse complement strand
CTGGCGGGAGAGGGATGTCCGGACGTCGTACATGCAGGGGAGGATGCCCAGAATCTCCATGGAAAATCCTGCCTCGCGGATGGTCTTCACCATGCCGAGTATCTTTTCCAGCCCGTTCAGGGCCATGTACTGGGTCTGGAGCGGGATCAGCAGGGAACCGGAATACACCATCCCCATCAGGGAAAGCGCGCCCAGCGACGGGGGGCAATCCACGATGACGAAATCGAACCCCCGCAATCCGGCCAGTGCGTCCCTCAACGCCAGGGGATAATCCGACGGCCGCTCGCGGAGGAGCCGCTTCTCCGTTTCGGCCAGGACCGGGGAGGAGGGGAGGACGGTCAGGTTCGGAAGGGCGCGAAACGCCTCGCGGGGCCCCGCCTCGCCCGTGAGCAGTTCCGCGACGGTCGGCCTGCCGGACGTTTCCACGCCGAGCGATTCCGTGAGCCCGGCCTGGGGGTCCAGGTCCACCAGGAGGACCTCCCTGCCCGTTTCCGAGAGCGCCGCGCCGAGGTTGACGGCGGTCGTGGTCTTTCCGGTGCCGCCCTTCTGGTTGATGACGGTGATCTTCCGCATGGCGCCACCCCCCCCGGATTCGCGCTCCCCCCAGGATTCCCGATTATATGACAGGTTTCCGGGTCCCGCCGGGGAAACCAGTATGCATGCGCCTGCGGGTCGGGTACACTGGCGGGAAAATATCCCCGTGGAGGTCGAACGCCTTGCTCTCTGCGCGCCTGATCGAACTGATCCAGACCCATGCAGATTACCTGACGCGCGACGTGCTGAAGGATTTCATCACCAACCCCCGCACCCGCCATTGGGGCGTCGTGCCCGCCAATGAACTCGAGCAGCGCGTCTTCCGCACGTACCTAAACCTCGGGGACTGGATCGGCGATCCCAAGGAGGACAAGGTCCAGGCGGAGTACGAGGAGTGGGGCCGAAAACGGTACCGGAACCGGATCCCGCTGAGCGAGATCGTGTACGCCCTGCTCCTGCTCAAGCACCACCTGCGGAAATTCATCCGTGAGCACGGGCTCATAGAGTACTCGCGGGACCGGCAGGCGCCGCAGGAAATCCTCCCGGTCCACCTGTACGGGATCCAGGAGCTGAATTACCTGGTGGGGGATTTCTTCGACAAGGCGCTCTACTACCTGGCGCGGGGCTACGAGATGGAGGCGCAGGCGGCGCAATCTTCCCGTTCCGGGGCGTGACTATTCCATCACGCACAAGGTGAGGCGCAGGTGGAGAAGAAGAAGCGGGAGATCCTGAAACGGATCGACAAGCTCGTCGGCCCATATCGCATCACGAAGGGGAAAGGGTTCCGCCTCAAGGACATCGACCCGGGCGACACGGGCGGCCTGGACTCGGAGCAGAAGCCGGGGGCCAGGGAGATGCTGGCCCGGGGGATCCAGTGGATGGTGGAGGAGCAGGACAAGTTCTACGCCGCCGACCGCCACTCGATGCTGCTGGTGTTCCAGGCGATGGACGCCGCCGGCAAGGACGGCACCATCCGCCACGTCATGTCGGGCGTGAACCCGCAGGGGTGCCAGGTGTACTCCTTCAAGCAGCCGTCCATGGAAGAGCTCGACCACGATTTCATGTGGCGCTACCAGAAGTGCCTCCCGGAACGGGGCCGCATCGGAATCTTCAACCGGTCGTATTACGAGGAGGTTCTCGTGGTCCGGGTGCACGAGGAGCTGCTCGAGCGCCAGAAGTTGCCGCAGGACCTGGTGACCCGGGACATCTGGGAGGAACGCCTGAAAGACATCGCGGGATTCGAGCGGTACCTGGCGCGGCAGGGCACCGTCGTGCTGAAGTTCTTCCTGCACGTCTCCCGCAGGGAGCAGAAGCGGCGGTTCCTGGAGCGCCTCGATATGCCCGACAAGAACTGGAAATTCTCCTCCGCCGACGTCACGGAGCGCGGCCACTGGCGGGATTACATGGCGGCCTACGAGGATGCCATCCGCGCCACGGCTTCCCGGGAAGCCCCGTGGCACGTGATCCCGGCCGACAACAAGTGGTTCACCCGCCTCGTGGTCGCGGCGGCGATCGTCGAGGCGTTCTGGAAGCTGGAACTCGCCTATCCGCAGGTCGACGACGCGAAGAAGAAGGATCTCGCCGCGGCGCGCAAGGCATTGATGGGCGAAAAGAAATAGTTCGGCTTCCCCTTCAGGGGCTTTTCCGCGGGACCCCGCCGGAAGGGGAATCCGGGGTCGCGGGGGCAGGTTCCGGGATCGCCGGGAGCCGGATGACGAAGCGGGTCCCGACGCCGATTCGGCTCTCCGCCCGGATCGTCCCCCCGTGGGACTCCACGATGTGCCGGGCGATGGAGAGACCCAGGCCGGTGCCCCCCATCTCCCGCGACCGTCCCTTGTCCACCCGGTAGAAACGCTCGAAGATGCGCGGCAGGTCTTCCGGGGGTATGCCGGGGCCGTCGTCGGTGACCTCCAGCGTGCACGCCCCTTCGGCCACCTTCCCGGCGAGGGTCACGCGGCCCCCCGCCTTCCCGTACTTGATCGCGTTGTCCACCAGGTTTGACAGGGCGAGCGTCAGTTTCCGGAGGTCGGCGCGCAGGGAGCCATCCCCGGCGACCACTTCCAGCGACTTTCCGGCACGCCCGGCGGATGTGCGGTGTAGTTCGGCCACGCGGCCGAGGAAGGCGGGGAGAGGCGTCTCCTCCCGCTCCAGCGGAACGCCCGGGGACTCGGCCCGGGAGAGTTCCAGCAGGTCGTCGATGAGCCGTTCCATCCGCAGGACGTTCGCGTGGGCCACCGCGAGGAAGGACGGGTCGGGCGGGGCGCCTTCCCGGACGGCGTCCTGGATCGCCTCGAGGTACCCCCGGATGCTCGTCAGCGGCGTGCGCAGCTCGTGGGATGCGTTGGACACGAAGTCGCTCTTGACCTGCGAGAGGCGCCGTTCCTCGGTGACGTCCCGGAGCGTGAAGAGAAGGGCGACCCCTGTATCCTCCCGGTACCGGACCCGCGTGCCCGAGAACCGGACGACCCGGTTCCCCTGGCGCGTCGCGACGGGGATGTCCCGGGGCGGCTGCGAGCCTCCTTTCACCCATCCGTCGATGAAGGCCAGCACCTCGGGATTCCGGAACGCTTCGGCGTACGGCCGGCCTTCCCCCATGGTTTCGGCCGTGTCGAGGATCCTTCCCGCCTCGCGGTTCACGGTCCGCACCGTCCTGTCCGCGGCGACAACGATCACGCCGTCGGCGAGGTTGGCGAGGAGCGTCTCCAGCCTCGCCTTTCCCGCGTCCAGCTGGGCGATCGTGTCGTGAAGCTGGGACGCCATGCGGTTCATCGCGTCCGCCATGTCCTCGAGTTCGTCTCCGGTGTGGACTAGGACGCGGCGGGCGAGGTCGCCGGCGCCCATCTCCCGTGCTGCGGACTGCATCTCCTTCAGGGGCCCCGTGACCTTGCGTGCCATCAGGGCGGTTCCTCCGAGGATGAGGAGCAGGGCGGCGGCCCCGGTGCCCCAGATGATCCCGGTCACCTGCCACAGGCGCCGGGAAAGCTCCGCGGCGGGAACGGCGGCGCGGGCGACGCCGATGATCGCGCCGTTGTCCACGATCGGCACCGCGGCGTACCGCTGTTCCTCGCGGACCGTGATGCTGCGGCGGTGGGAAAATCCCGGCGATCCGGAAAGGGCTTCCCGGATTTCCGGGTGATGGGCATGGTTCTCCATCCCCGGCACTCCGGCGGCGCCGACGACGGAATCGGCAACGACCTCGCCCGCCGGAAGGACGACGGTGATGCGGAAGCGCATTTCCCGGCCGATCCGGTCCCCCTCTCCGGCGATCCGGTCCCGGTCCGGGGACGTCCGGTCGAGAAGGGGGCGGAACGTTTCCGCCGCGAGGCGCGCGCGGGACAGGAGATTCTCGTCGGCATCGGCCATCACGAGGGTGCGCACGAGCAGGAAGCCGGCGGCGCCCGCAAGCGAGAGCGCGATTCCGGCGATCGCGAGGTGGGTCAGGAAGAACCTCGAGGCGATGGAGATCCGGCGGGACAAGGGATCCTCAACCCTCCCGCAGCTTGTAGCCTACGTCCTTGACCGTCTCGATCGCCTTGACCAGGAACGGGATCTTCTGGCGCAGCTTGGCGATGTGGACGTCGACAGTCCGGTCGATCACGTGGGTGCCCTCGCCCCACACTTTCGATAGGATCGCGTCCCGGGACAGTACCCGCCCGGCGGAGGAAAGGAGCGCCTGCAGGATGCGGAACTCCTTCGACGTGAGGGAGACGGTTTTCCCCTGGTACCGGACCTCGTGCCGCGCCACGTCCATCCGGAGATCGCGGTAAACGAAGGTCGGGGCCTCCGCCTCCCCGGGCGCCCCGCGGCTCCGCCGCAGGATCGCCTTGATCCGCGCGACCACCTCCCGGGGGCTGAACGGCTTCGGGATGTAGTCGTCCGCCCCCAGTTCCAGGCCGATCACCCGGTCCGTTTCGTCCCCCTTCGCGGTCAGCATCACCACGGGCGTCCTGGCGAGGTCCGCGTCCGAACGCACCGCGCGCAACACCTCCAACCCGTCCGCTTTCGGCAGCAGGATGTCGAGGAGGATCAGGTCCGGCTTCTCCCTCCTCGCCGCAGACAGCGCCGCTTCACCGTCCGCCGCGAGGATCGGGGCGAATCCTTCCTTGCGGAGATAGTGGGCCAGGAGGTCCTGGATCTCCTTCTCGTCCTCGACGATAAGGACCTTCCGTTGGATCATCTCCGGTTGTCCGCTCCGCCTGGCGCCGGGAACTCCTTCGGGACCACGATGCGCAGCCGGACGTCGGTCACGGAGAACCGGACGGGGAGGGAACCGAGGAAGTCGCCGTCCACCTGGGCGGCGGAAGGGATCCGGCATCGCACCACGAGGGAGGGCGCTTCGCGGACCATGACGTGCGGGGAGGCGCCGTGCCGTCCCCGGAGGATGTCGAGGGCGAACTTTGCGATGGCCCACCGCCCCTTCCGGAGGAGGAGGATCACCTGGAAGGTGTTCCCGGCGATGTCGGCCGCGGGGGCGATGGTGACGCCGCCGCCGTACTTCCTCCCGCGGACCACGATGACGGACTGCGCCTCGATCCGCTCCCGGTCCGGAAATTCGGCCCACAGGGTCGGCTGGGGACGCAGGATGTGCCGCATGCCGACCAGCACGTAGGCGGAGATGCCGAGCGCGTTCTTCTGGAGGTGGGTCATCCGCTCCACCACCTCGGCGTCGAACCCCGCCGAGGCCAGGAGCACGAAGTACCGGTCGTTCGCCTTCGCCAGCGG
This sequence comes from Deltaproteobacteria bacterium, assembly GCA_017889845.1. Taxonomy (GTDB): domain Bacteria; phylum Desulfobacterota; class Deferrimicrobia; order Deferrimicrobiales; family Deferrimicrobiaceae; genus JAGGAJ01. The sequence continues at coordinate 9,166 of JAGGAJ010000027.1, read as the reverse complement.
GACGGATACGGTCTTCCCCTCGTCGAGGAGGGCGAGGCACCCCTCGACGGTCGGGGGGAGGGAGAACTCCTTGGCGAACACGTTGCCGGTCCCGACCGGGACCGCCGCCATGCGGGTTACGCTCCCCGCGAGGCCGTTTGCGACCTCGTTCAGCGTCCCGTCGCCCCCGACCGCGACCACCGTTTCCGCCCCCGAGTGCGCGGCCTCGCGCGCCATCAGGACGGCGTCCCCGGGCCCCCCGGTTTCCCGGAGGCGGAAAGCCGCACCACGGGAGGAGAGGGAGTCCCGGACACGGTCGATCCGGTTCCCCCGCTTCGGCCCCGCCACGGGATTGCAGATCACGTCGATCATTCTCCGCGATTATAGGATACTTTACCGTATGCGTCCCCCTCTTCCGGACGGGGTTCCCGGAACACCGGTCTTCGTCGCGCACCGCGGCGCGTCGGACCGGGCGCTCGAGAACTCCCTCTCCGCCTTCTCCCTCGCCGCGGCGGACGGCGCGGACATGATCGAGTTCGACGTGCGCCTGACCTCGGACGGGGTCCCCGTGATCTTCCACGACGAGCGCACCGGCCGGACGGCGAAGACGAACCTCGAGGTGGCGGGGACGACCGCTGCGCGCCTGCGTACGGTGATCCTGAAGAACGGGGAGCCGATTCCCGCCCTGGTCGAGGTGCTGGACCTCGTCCGGGGACGGATCCCCCTGAACGTCGAGTCGAAGGTTCCGGGGGGCGTGGCGGCCGCCGCGAAGGCTCTGGCGGAGACCCGGTACCGGGGGGCGATCCTGCTGTCGTCGGGCTTCCGGGAGGAGTGCGTGGCCGCCCGCGCCCTTCTGCCCGGGCTACCGTGCGGACTGGTGACCCGCCGCCCGTCGGTGTCGGACCTCGCCTTCTGTCTCCGCCACGGTCTCTCCTCGATACACCCCGACCACCGGTTCCTCACCGTCCTCCGCGTCCGGAAAATCCTCTCGGCGGGGATTCCGTTTCTCCCGTACACGGTGGACGACCCCGGCGTCGGTTTCCGGCTGATCGACGCGGGCGCGGCGGGCGTCTTCTCCAATCGCGCGCAATCCCTGCGGGAGTCCTGGCACGCCCGTAAACGCCTCTCCTGACCGCATCCCGCTGCTCCCTCCGGATCGTCGCGGTCGCTCCGCCTCCGGGCAGGGGGGCCGTTCGTGCCCCCTCGTTCTTATTTCGGCGGGGGTACCCCGGCGGCGCGAAGCTCGTATCGGGGCATCCGACCGCTCGGCTCCCCGGCTCCGACCAGCAAACGTGCCCAGCGATCGTCTCCCCGACCGTCGGCCATGCTCATCGCTAGGCGCAGGCTGCTCCCATATAGACTGTGGGGTCTCCGCCGGTTCCACACTTGCGGTCTCCGCTCAGACCCCCCTCCCTCCGGCATCCGCTCCGTGTACGATCCCGCCCGTCCCGGAATCCAGCCGGCGACCTTGTCCTTTGTCGCAAAGGGGCTGGCAGAGATCGCGGGGCACCGATGCGGGGGGTTCCTCGGAGCGGCGTACGAAGCGAGCGGAGACCAGTCCTCCGCAGCGAGCGGAGTAGCAAGCGGAGAGGAAGCCCCCCGCGAGGGTACCCGCGAGGCGGTCGCGGGCTGTTTATCGCCCGAGTTCGCCGGAGAGGATGTACTCCTTGGCGGAGTTCACCGCCGTGGCGGCCTCGCCGGACCCCGCGGTGATGAGGAGCACCTTGCCGGGGTAGGTGACGATGTCCCCGGCGGCGTAGACGCCGGGGAGGTTGGTGGACATGTCGGGAGCCACCGCGATCCCGCTCCCGACGATCCGGAGCCCCCACTCCCGGAACGGTTCGATGTTGGTCAGCATCCCGATGGAGAGGACGATCGCGTCCACCGCGATCGTTTCCTCCAGCCCGCTCCGCTCGTTCCAGATGACCGCCCCCGCCACCTTGTCGTCCCCGAGCACTTCCTTGATCGTGTAGTACGGGTACTTCACCCGCACGCTGGACGCCAGCAGGCGGTGCACCATCGCCTCGTGGGCCTGCCACTTGTACATCCGGTGGCACAGGGTGACCTCCGCCGCGATCCCCCCCAGGGAGAGGGCCCAGTCCACCGCGCTGTTCCCCCCGCCCACGATGAGCACACGCTTGCCGCGCAGGGGCTCGAAGGAGGGGAGGAAGTAGTAGATCCCGTTCCCCTCGAACTCGATGAGGTGGGGGATGTCCAGCTTCCGGGGGACGAAGGCGCCGCACCCGACGGCGAGGATGACGGTCTGGGTGTGGTGCAGCCCCGCGGGGGTGGTCAGCTCGATGACCCGTTCGTCCAGGATCCGCAGCCCCGTGACCCGCTCGTTGAGCACCACGGTCGGGGTGTACTGCATCGCCTGCCCGGTCAGCTCCCGGACGAGCTCGGCCGCCACGATCTTGCGGTGCCCGGCGACGTCGAAGATCTCCTTCTCCGGGTACATGGAGATCAGGCGACCCCCCACGTGGGGGTACGTCTCGATCAGCTTGGTCTTGCACTCCCGCAGCCCGGAGTAGTAGGCGGCGTAGAGGCCGACCGGACCGGCGCCGACGACCGTGATGTCGTAGAAATCGCTCTGGCGGACCATGGATGGCCCCTACTATACAACAGTTTTCCGCCGGGAAGCCCGCAGGCGGCAAGGAGGGTGTTTCCGGCCCCTGTCTGGTATATAGTAAATGTTCGCCAACCAGGGATCCGGGGAGCGGTCGATGGAATTGAAGGAGCTGAAGTACCTTCCGAAGGCGTGGAAACGGGGGACCGACTTCCTCGGGACCCGGTACGCCATCCTGTGCGGCGCGATGACCTGGGTTTCCGAGGCCAACCTCGTCTCGGCCATCTCGAACGATGGGGGGTTCGGCGTGCTCGCGGCGGGGAACATGCCGCCGGAACTGCTGGCGAAGGAGATCGCGAAGACCCGGGAGAAGACGAAAGCCCCCTTCGGCGTGAACCTCATCACCGTCGCTCCGGCTTTCAAGGACCACGTGGAGGTGGTGATACGGGAGAAGTGCCCGTTCGTCTTTTTCGCCGGGAGCATCCCCCCGGGGCGCGCCATCGCGGAAGTGAAAGCCGCCGGCGTGAAGCTGGTCTGCTTCGCCCCGGTGCTGTCGCTGGCCAAGCGCCTGATCAAGCAGGGGGTCGACGCCCTGGTGATCGAGGGGAGCGAGGCGGGGGGCCACATCGGGCCCGTGGCCACCTCGGTGCTGGCGCAGGAGTTCCTCCTGAACGTGACGGAAGTCCCCGTTTTCGTGGCCGGCGGGATCGGCACGGGGGAGATCATCGCCCAGTACCTCGCGCTGGGCGCCGCCGGGGTGCAGCTGGGGACCCGCTTCGTCGCTGCGGTGGAGTGCGTGGCCCACCCGCGGTTCAAGGAAGCGTTCATCAAGGCGTCCGCGCGCGACGCGATGCCCACCTCCCAGTTCGACCAGTCCCTGCCCACGATACCCGTCCGCGCCATCCTCAACGAGGGGACCAGGGACTTCAACCGGCTGCAGCTGGAGCTGCTGAACCGGGTGAAGTCGGGAGAGCTGCCGCGCGAGGATGCGCAGGTCAAGCTGGAGGAGTTCTGGGTCGGTGCGCTGCGGCGCGCCGTCGTGGAAGGGGACGTGGAGCACGGGTCGCTGATGGCGGGGCAGAGCGTGGCGTTCGTCAAGAAGGTCCAGCCCGTCCGGGAGATCATCGAGGAGCTGGTCGCCGGGGCCGAGGCGGCGCTGGCCCGGATGGCCGGGGAGGGGTGATGTTCCGGATCATTCCGCAGGACCAGGAGTTCTTCGTCCTCTTCCGGAAGGCGTCGGAGAACATCGTGGAAGGAGCGGAGCAGCTCAAGGACATGCTCCAGGAGTTCGACAACCTGCGGGAGCGGGTCCGGGCGATCGAGGAGGTGGAGCACAAGGGGGACACGCTAACCCACGACATCATCAAGAAGCTGAACACGACCTTCATCACCCCGTTCGACCGGGAGGACATCCTGGCGCTGGCCTCGTCGCTGGACGACGTGATCGACCTGATCGAGGCCGCCGCCGTCCGGATGCTCCTCTTCAAGGTCGCGGAGCCCACCCCCCACGCCAAGGAGCTCGGGTTCCTCATCCTCAAGTGCGTCCAGGAGCTCCACAAGGGGATCACCCACCTCTCCTCGAGGAAGAAGGACCACATCTACGAGCATTGCGTCGAGGTCAACTCCCTGGAGAACGAGGCGGACCGGGTCTGCCGGGACGCCATCGCGTTCCTGTTCGAGCACGAGAAAGACCCGGTGGCGATCCTCAAGTGGAAGGAGATCTACGAGACCCTCGAGACCGCCACCGACCGGTGCGAGGACGCGGCGAACGTCCTGGAAGGCGTGGCGCTGAAGAATGCCTGAGGCGCCGGCTCTCCTGCTGGGGATGGTGGTTTTCGCCGCCCTGGCCTTCGACTACATCAACGGATTCCACGACACCGCGAACGCCATCGCCACCTGCATCTCCACCCGCGCCCTTTCCGTCCGGAACGCCATCCTGATGGCCGCGGGCCTCAACTTCGCCGGGGCGCTGATCTCCACCCACGTCGCCACGACGATCGGAAAGGGGATCGTGGACCCCTCGCACGTCACGCAGATCATCGTCCTGTCCGCACTGGCCGGGGCGATCTTCTGGGACCTCTTCACCTGGTACTACGGCATCCCCGCCTCCTCCTCCCACGCCATCATCGGCGGGCTCGTCGGGGCCGTGATCGCGGCGGAAGGTGTTGCCCCCCTGAAGTGGAGCGGGATCTCGAAGATCCTGGTGGCCATCGTCGCCTCCCCGGTCGCGGGGACGGTGGTGGCCTTCCTCATCATGGTGGCCATCTTCTGGATCTTCCGGAACTTCCACCCCTCGCCGCTGAACCGGGCGTTCCGGAAGCTGCAGATCGTCTCCGCCGCCTTCATGGCCTTCTCCCACGGAAGCAACGACGCGCAGAAGTCGATGGGCGTCATCACCCTCGCGCTGGTCTCCTACGGGGCGATCTCCGACTTCCACATCCCGCCCTGGGTGATCCTCTCCTGCGCCGCCGCCATGGCGGCCGGAACCGCCATGGGGGGATGGCGCATCATCAAGACGGTGGGGACCGACTTCGTGGAACTGCAGCCGGTCCACGGGTTCTGCGCGGAGACGTCGGCCTCGGCGGTCATCCTCACCGCGACGGCGATGGGGATCCCGATCAGCACCACCCACGTCATCACCTCCGCCATCCTCGGCGTCGGTCTGTCCCAGGGGCGCAGGAAGGTGAACTGGATGGTGGGGGTGCGGATCGTGTGGGCGTGGGTTCTGACGATCCCCGCCTCCGCGGCGGCGGGCTATTTCTTCTTCCGCGTCCTGTCCCCTTTCCTCGTCAAATTGTGAAACCGGAGGTCCCGGAATGATCCGGAAGATCCAGCACATCGGCATCGCCGTCCGCAGCCTGCAGGAGGCGATCCCGTTCTATCGGGACGTGCTCGGCCTCGAGCTCCTCGGCACGGAGGAGGTGGCGGAGCAGAAGATCCGCGCCGCCATCTTCCGGGTCGGGGAGAGCACCATCGAGGTGATCGAGTCGACCGCGCCCGACGGCCCCGTCGGGAAGTTCGTGGAGAAGAACGGGGAGGGGATCCATCACCTCTGTTTCCAGGTGGAGGACGCCGCCGCGGCGCTCTCCCGCGCGAAGGCGAAAGGGATCCGGCTGATCGACGAATCTCCCCGGGTCGGGGTCCACGGGATGCGGATCGGGTTCCTCCACCCGAAATCCACCTTCGGCGTCCTCACCGAGTTCGCCCAGGAAGGGGACTAAGTGCCCCAATTCATAAATACGGCTGCATTCGAGCGCCGCTGCATCCGCTCCTGCTGCGTTGTGCCCCTGGTGCCGATCAATGAACATGGTTTCAGCTGTGTGGGGTACCCCAGGGAGAGTGTTTCGTCCGGGAGTGGGGCGCTCCTTGCGCCGTACTTCACAGTACGCCTCAGTCGCGGGCCTTGCCGGCGCGGCGCATCGACGCTCTCGGTGCGACGCCGTATTTATGAACTGGGGCACTCACATTGACCGGGCCGCACGCCGCGCCGTCCCGGCGCGTCCTCCTCCTCTGCCTCCACAACCACCAGCCGGTGGGGAACTTCGATTTCGTCCTCGAGGCGGCGGCGCGCAACTCGTACCGCCCCTTCCTCGATACCCTCGCGTCGTTCCCGTCGATCAAGGTCACGGTCCACTTCTCGGGGTGGCTGCTCCGGTGGATCGCTTCGCACGCCCCCGAGACCTACGCCCTCCTGCGGGAGCTCGCGGGCAGGGGACAGGTGGAACTCCTGGGCGGAGGGATGTACGAGCCGATCCTGGCGCTGCTGCCGGAGCGCGACCGGCTGGGGCAGATCGGCGCCCTGTCGGCCGAGATCCGGCGCCGCTTCGGGAAAGCGCCCGAGGGGGCCTGGCTCGCCGAGCGGGTCTGGGAGCCCGACCTCCCGTCCACCCTGGCTGCCGCCGGGGTCCGGTACATCCCGCTCGACGACTACCATTTCATCCGGGCCGGCCTCCCCCAGGAGGAGCTGGACGGCGTGTACCTCACGGAGCACAACGGCGCTTCCGTGCGCGTCTTCCCCGGCAGCGAACAGCTGCGCTACCTCATCCCCTTCGGCGGCGTGGAGGAGACGCTGCGGGCCGTGGACCGGATGACCTCCCGGGACGTTCCGTACCCCGCCGCGATCTTCGCGGACGACGGCGAGAAGTTCGGCGTCTGGCCGGGGACCCACAGGAGCGTCTACCAGGAGGGGTGGCTGCGAAGCTTCTTCGAGGGGATCGTCGCCCGGGGGGATTGGCTCCACACGATGACCTTCTCGGAGTATGCCGCGAAGGCGCCCCTGCGCGGGACGATCTACCTGCCCACCTGCTCCTACATCGAGATGGGGGAGTGGGCCCTGCCGTCTCGGCGCGCGTCCCGGTTCGGCGACCTGCTCCGCGACTTCCGGGCGGGACGGATGGCGGAGATGAAGCCGTTCGTGCAGGGCGGCTACTTCCGGAACTTCCTGCGCAAGTACGACGAGTCGAACCAGCTCCACAAGCGGATGCTGTGGGTGAGCGGCCGGGTCGACGCGGCGGAAGCAAAGGGCGCGGGGGAGGCCGCCCGCGACTTCCTCTACCGGTGCCAGAGCAACGACGTCTACTGGCACGGGGTGTTCGGGGGATTGTACCTGAACCACCTCCGGGAGGCGGCGTATTCGAACCTGCTCCGGGCGGAGAGCGCGGCGGACGCGGTCCTGCACGCCGGGAACGCGGAGTGGACGGAGATCGTACAGGGGGACCTCGACTGCGACGGCGGTTCGGAGCTGCTGCTGAAGACCGGGCTGTTGACGGTGCTGTGCCACACGCACGACGGCGGGGCGGTCACCGAGATCTCCCTCCCGCCGCGGGGGGTCGCGCTGGGCCACGTCCTGACCCGCCGGGAGGAGGGGTACCACGGGAAGTTCCTCCGCACCGGCGGGGCGTTCGACGGCTCCACGAGCATCCACGACGTGATGGTGCTGAAGGACCCCTCGGTGGCCGAAGCCCTGGGATCGGACCCCTGGCAGCGCGCCTCGTTCCGGGAGTCGTTCTTCCGGGAGGAGGATTCCCTCGGGGCGATCCTCTCCGGCTCCGCGACACCGCTCTGCTGGACGGCGGGGAAGGAGGCCGGCGTGGAGAGCGCGCGGCGGGGCGGGCGCATCAAAGTGACCCTCGAGGTCCCGATGGGCGGCGACGGCGTCGACCTGGTCCTCGAGAAGGGGCTCGTCCTGCGCGGCGGGGTGGAAGGGATGGAGGTCGCCTACCGGCTGATCAACCACGGCAAGGGGTCGGTCGCCGGGCGGCTCTGCTCCGAGTGGAACCTGAACTTCCTGTCAGGAGACGGGCCGGACCGGCATTACGAAGGGCTCGGGGATACGCGGGCGCTCTCCTCACGGGGAGGCGCAGAAGGGGTGCGGGCGTTCCGCGTGGTCGACGGCTGGCGCGGTGTGGCCGCCTCGGCATCGATGGACCGGGAGTGCGCGGTGATCTGCTACCCCGTCGAGACGGCATCCCTCTCCGAGGCGGGGGCGGAAAAGATCCATCAGGGGGTGTGCCTGCGGATCCTCTTCCCGGTCTCCCTCGCGCCGGGCGAGTCGGGGCGTTTTTCCCTGTCGTGGGCGTTCAATTCTGTTGCCTAACGATTCCCGAAACGCTATTTTGTTCCAAATCGTACACCACCGGGGCGGTCCACGCCCGCGAGGAGGGGATGCATGAGGGGATGGAGGGTGTTGGCCGTTCTGCTGGTTCTGCTGCTGACGGCGTCGACGGCTTTCGCGGCGGGATTCCGGCTGCCGGAGGCCGGAAACAAGGCGAACGCGATGGCGTTCGCCTTCACCGCCCAGGCGGACAACCCGTCCGCGATCTACTACAACCCGGCGGGTCTGACGCAACTCGAGGGGAACAACATCGCGCTGGGCGTGACGTACGTGAAGGAGAACGGGGGGACGTTCAACGGCTTTACGCCGGTGGACAATTTCGCTGCCTTCAAGTCGGAAACGCAGAAGGACCTGAACTTCTTCATTCCCAACATGTACTACACCCATACGACCAAAGGCGGCTGGATAGCCTATGGCGTAGGCGTCTTCGCCCCCTTCGGGCTGGGGCAGGAGTATGAGAACGAGAACACCAGCATCTTCCGGAACCAGATCACCAAGATCGACCTGCAGACGGTCGTGGTCAACCCGACCTTTGCGTTCAAGATCAACGAGGCGATATCCGTCGGATTCGGGGTCGACTTCATGTACGGGAGGGCGGAGCTGGAGAGGACCCCGTGGAATCCGGCTCTTGCAGCCGCGAACAACGGTAATGTGTATAACCTCGATCTGGAAGGGGACGGGACGGCGTGGGGCTACAACTTCGGCATCCTCGTGAAGGCGACACCGAACCTCCGGTTCGGCGCCAACTACCGCAGCCCCTTCACCCTGGAGATCAAGGCGGGGGACGTGAACCTTTCGAATATCCATCCGGCTGCCCGGGCCGCTTTCGGTGGTTCCACCTACAGCACGGAGGGGGGCGCCCAAATCAAGATGCCCGCCACGTTCGCCTTCGGCGCGGCCTACACAGTGGGGCGGCTGACCGTGGAGGCGGACGCCGACTGGACGTTATGGAGCAGTTACCAGAGCCTTCCCATCTGGTTCTCGCAGCCCGTTCCGCCCTTCCTGCC
>JAGGAJ010000244.1 GCA_017889845.1 Deltaproteobacteria bacterium | reverse complement strand
CACCGCCCTGCTGCTGATCGCGCAGACCGACGGCATGCTCCCGATCGTCCACGGGGGCAGCGCCGGGCTCAAGAAGAAGTTCCTCCCCCGCCTCGGCGGCAACTCCAGGCTCCTGACGGCGCTGGGCGCCACGGAGCCCTCGGCGGGGTCCGACCTGCTCGGCATGAAGAGCCGCGCCGTGCGCAAGGGAGACCACTACGTCGTAAACGGCCAGAAGTGCTTCATCACCAACGGCTCGGTAGCCGACATGATCGTGGTGTACGCCTACACCGACCCCGGCAGGAAGGCGAAGGGGATCAGCGCCTTCGTCGTGGAGAAGGGGACCCCGGGGCTGACCTACGGCCGCAACGAGTCGAAGATGGGGATGCGCGGGTCCGTCAACTCCGAGCTGTTCTTCGAGGACATGAAGGTGCCCGCCGAAAACCGCATCGGCGAGGAAGGGGACGGCTTCGTCAACCTCATGACGACCCTCTCGATGAACCGCGTCTTCTGCGCGGCCCAGGCGGTGGGAATCGCGCAGGGGGCGCTCGACGAGGCGACCCGGCACGCGCGCGAGCGGATCCAGTTCGGCAAACCCATCGCCCACCAGCCGGTGATCCAGTCCATGATCGCGGACATGGCCACCGCCGTGGAGGCCGCGCGCCTCCTCACCCGCGAGGCGGCCGCGCTGTTCGACGAGGGGGACGCCGGGCGGGGGGCCCTCTTCGGAGGGATGGCGAAAACCCTCGCCAGCGACAGCGCGATGCGGGTGACCACGGACTCGGTTCAGATCCTGGGCGGCTACGGCTACATGAAGGACCACAGCGTGGAACGGATGATGCGCGACGCCAAGCTGACCCAGATCTACACGGGGACCAACCAGATCACGCGCCTGGTCACCGGCCGGTCCCTGCTGCTTTCCTAAGGATTTGCATCGTCCGGGATGGCAACCCGGCCACGCCGCGGAAGCCGAAAGACCTGCCGGCTTTCCACCGGACAATCATCCTCCTCGGCGCCGAAAACCCGCCGAGGGTGAAACCGGGGCTCCGGGAAATCCCTCAAACTGAACAGGGCCGGAGGGATCCGGGATGCCAGCCACCGGCGAGAGGGAGATGACGATGGAACTGAAAGGGAAACACGTTGCCGTATTGGCGGAGGATCTCTACGAGGATCTCGAATTGTGGTATCCCGTGTACCGGTTCCGGGAGGCGGGAGCGAAGGTGACCATCGTGGGGGGAGGCGCGAGCGGATACTCCTCCAAGCACGGGTACCCGGTCACTCCGGACGCGACAGCGGAGAATGTGAACGCCGCCGACTTCGACGCGGTGATCATACCGGGCGGCTACGCGCCCGACCGGATGCGCCGCCACAAGGCGATGGTGGACCTGGTCCGCGACGTATTCGCGAGAGGGAAAGTGGTCGCGGCTATCTGCCACGGCGGTTGGATGCTGGTTTCGGCGGACGTGGTACGGGGCAGGAAGGCCACCTGCTTCTTCGCCATCAAGGACGACCTGGTGAACGCGGGAGCCCGGTACGAGGACCGGGAAGTCGTCCGGGACGGCAACCTGGTCACCTCGAGGAAGCCGGAAGACCTGCCGGCATTCTCCCGGGCGATCATGCAGGCGATGTCCGGGGTGAAGGCATAAGGCCCCGTACCGGCCTCGTCGGCGCGTTCCCGGTCCCGTCAGAGCCTGATCCCCAGACTGACGCCCCACCCGCTCACATTCGCCCCGAAGTGATACCGGCCCATCAGGCGCCATCGCGTGATGATCGGGTCCAGCGCGCCATTCACGCGCTTCTGCAGGGGGGGGTGCCGATCACCGTCAAATCCTGGCTCGTCGCCGGTCTCCAGGGCCTTGTCCGCCGCCCGGCGGAGGCATCCTGACGACCGACCTGCCGGGGCTGCCCACCTTGCCGTTCCGTCTTTCATTCAGGCACGGTTCCGGCAATCCCCCTGAATAAAGGTCGGGGCACCCGCCGAGCGGAAGCGGGGAACTCCGATGCGAGAAGGGGGAACCCGGGTCGACATGAAAGATATTTTCCCTGGCAAAACAACGCTATACAGGAACTTGTCGTTCCTGATGGTTTTTTCGCTCCTTACCCTGCCCGCGTGCCTGGGTGGGGAGGGAGAGGACGGAAATGTAACCGCCCCAAGCGATTCCGTAATCCCTCCGCAAGCCGGGAACGATCCCGATCCGGGTATCGCCGACATCCGGGACGAGTTCCTCGCCGCCGTCAACCAGGCACGGTCCGTAAACCGGATGTGCGGGACCACTCCGTACGGCCCCGCCCCGCCGGTTTCGTGGTCCGGAAACCTCGCGATGGCTGCCTACCTTCATTCCGAGGACATGGTATTGAACGACTTCTTCAGCCACACGGGATCGGACGGCAGTTCGGCAGGCCAGCGGATTTCGCGGCAAGGGTATCCGTGGAGGACGTACGGGGAGAATATCGCCGCCGGGTATCCGACGGTCTCGTTGGTAATCCAGGGATGGCTCGGTAGCGAGGGGCACTGCCGGAACATGATGAACCCGGCGTTCACCGAGGTCGGCGCGGGCTACGCCATCGGCGATTTCGGAGGCAACCCAGTCGCCCGCTACTGGACGTTCGACCTGGCCGACAAGTAGGAAATCCGGGTTGCCCCCCCTCTCGAGGCCCGGGAGCGATCGCCATTTGTTCCTGAGTGG
>JAGGAJ010000026.1 GCA_017889845.1 Deltaproteobacteria bacterium | reverse complement strand
CCAGAGCGCGAGCATGCGGGTCCGCGACGGGGGCTTCCGCACGAGGAACGGCGCCCCCTTGCCGCTCTTCTTGAGGACGGAAGGATTGAGCTCCGCGCCGAAGAGGCGGTTCGCCGCGATCAGCCGGTCGAATCCGTCCGCGATGTCGCGCTCGGGCAAGGGACCGCCGGGTCCCCACCCCTGCGTGCCGTCTGCCGCCATCCGCCCTCCGCCGCCTTGACGAAGCGCCTTCAGTATATGATGGAGCGGATGCGACGGCACGCAATCCAGGCGATCCCCTGGCTCCTCGGCTTCCTCCTGGCGGCCCATCCGGCGCGCGCGCAGGACAACGCTGCGGCCGTTGGCGCGCCGCCCCCGTCTCCGCGGGTGATCCGCGTCGCCGCCGTGGGGGACATCATGATGGGCACCACCTTCCCGGAGGAGATCCTCCCGCCGGAGGACGGGGCGACGCTGTTCCGCGCCGCGATGCCGCTTCTTTCCGGGTACGACATCGTCTTCGGCAACCTCGAGGGGCCGCTGACGGACGTGGAGAAATCCCCGAAGTGCCCAAATCCGCAGCGGAAAGGACGCCCCTGCTTCGCCTTCCGAACCCCCCCCCGGTACGTCGAGCACCTCCTGTCGGCCGGGTTCAACGCCCTCAACGTGGCCAACAACCACTCCCTCGATTTCGGGATGGAGGGGCTGGACAACACCCTCGCGGCCCTCGACAACGCGGGGATCCGGGCGATCGGCGGAGAGCGGGTGGCGGTCTTCACGGAGGCGGGGAAGCGGATCGCCGTCGCGGGTTTCTCCTACTCCCTCCCAACGCGGTACGTACACCCGCTGCTGGACCCCGACCGCGCGCGGGAGATCGTGGTTGGGCTCAAGGCGGAGAATGACGTGGTCGTGGTGTCTTTCCACGGCGGCGCGGAAGGGAAGGCGGCGCTGCGGGTCGCGGATGCCGAGGAGGAGTTCCTCGGCGAGAAGCGGGGGAACGTTGTGCGCTTCGCGCGCGCCGCGGTCGACGCCGGGGCGGATCTCGTGCTCGGCCACGGGCCGCACGTCCCCCGGGCCCTGGAGATCTACCGGGGGAAGCTCATCGCCTACAGCCTGGGGAACTTCGCCACGTACAGCTTCTTCAACCTGAAGGAGGAGAGCGGGATCGGCTACGTGCTGCAGGCGGAGCTGTCGCCGGAGACGGGCGACGTGGTGCGGTTCCGCACCCCTTCGCTCGCGCTGCGGGACCTCGGCATCCCGCACCCCGACCCGTCCGGGAGGGCGGAGAAACTGCTGCGCAAGCTGTCGGAGGAGTTCCTCTCGGTCGAGCCGGACGCCGCGGAAAGGCGGGAGACCTTGTCCCGTCTTTGGCAATAAACGCAGTCAGTTCTGGATCTCGTTCTCCTCGAAAAGGAGGCGCTTGGCCCCGATGAACCGCTTCACGTAATACGGCGCCTCGAGGTTGTCGATCTTGACCTTCCGGTCCCGCGACGAGGCGTGGATGAACCGGTTGTCCCCCAGGTAGATGCCGACGTGGGAGGGGAACTTCGCGTAGGTGCGGAAGAAGACGAGGTCGCCGATGGACAGCTCCGCCTTGTCGACCAGCACCCCCTCCCGGAACTGCTCCCGTGCGGAACGCGGCAACTCCAGGTCCAGGTAGGCGAACACCTTCCGGACGTAGGCGGAGCAGTCGAGCCCCTTCAGCGTCTCCCCGCCCCAGCGGTACGGGACGGAGAGCATCCTCTCGGCGACGCGGATCACCCGGTCCTTGAGGGGCTCCTCCGCCGTCTGCCCCGCGGCGGATTCCGCCGCCCGGGCGATCTCCGCCAGCTCCGCCTCGGTGGGGAGCTTCACGGCGCCCGCGGGCAGGGTGGAATCTTCCGGCCCGACCAGGGCGATCTGCTGCCCGGCCCGGAGCTCGTCCCCGGGCGCAAGCCGGTTCAGGTCCATCAGCGCGTCGGCGTCGAGATGGTACCGGCGCGCGATCCGCTCGAGGGTGTCCTTTCCTTCCACCGTGCACGCAAGGGGGATCGCCTCGCGGACAACGAGCTGGGATCCGGGCTTGAGGACCCCTTTGCGGCGGAAATGGTTCAGCCGCCGGAGGTCCCGCTCGGGGACGTCGTACGTCCGGGCGACGGAACGAAGCGTGTCCCCTCTCTGCACCGTGTGCAGCTGCGGACGGGATCCTCTCGCCGGATCCGACGGACCCTCTTTCGGACCCTCTTCCGGGGCTGCGCCCGGGATCGCCAGTTCCATCCCGACGGACAGCCGGCTGCCGTTCAATCCGTTCGCCGCCTTCAGCTCCAGGATGGAAGTCCCGTGGTTCCGTGCGATCCGCCCGAGGGAATCCCCCTTCCGGACGACGTAGGTTCCCTCCGCCGCGGAAAAGGACGGCGCCGCCAGAAGCAGAGCAGGAACCAAGGCATAGAAAAGCCGTCTCATATCAGTAATGATTCTCCATATATTTTCCGATTTCGCCGAGGATACCACAGGGCGGGCCCGGACGGAACCCCGAAACGATCCGCTTTTTATGGTATCGTTGATGCCGATCCCCTTCGGTTTTCGCAGCGCTGCGGAGGAAACCGGAATTGGACACCCGTTCGTACCCACGCACGCTCTTTCCCGGTTCCCTCATCGTCCTTTCCGCCGTTTTTCTTCACGCGATCATCGCCATGCCGGTCTTCCCGGCGGACAAACCGGGCGATGCCGTGCGGATCGGTGTGCTCGCCCCCCTCTCCGGTCCCTACGCCGCCGGCGGGACGTCGTTCGTCCAGGCGGCCACACTCGCCGCGGAGCAGGCGAACTCGGAAGGGGGCGTCCTCGGGCGCCGGGTGGAGGTGGTCGCGGCGGACACCCAGGGGCGGGTGGACGTGGCGAAGTCGGAGGCGCTCAGGCTGGTCTCGCGGGAAAAGGTTTCCGCACTCGTCGGGGCGTACCTGTCGGAGGAGACGGTTGGAGTCATGGAGGTGGCGGCCTCCCACCGGAAGGTGCTGATCGTCCCCGTCGCCGCGACGGCCGAGATCACCGACCGGGTGCGCGACGAGCCCGCGAGGTACCGGTACGTTTTCCGCGTCGGGTACTCGATCCCCCAGTGGGCGGAGCTCGTGGTGGCCTTCCTCTCGGACCGATCCGTGCGGCGGTACGCTTTCGTCGGGGCGGGAATCCGGTGGAACCGGGAACTGGGGGACGCGCTCGGGCGGACCGCCGCGCGGGCGGGGATTTCCCCGGCGTACGTCTCCTACTACAGCCCCGGCAACCCGGCCTTCGACCCCGTGGCGGTGGCCGCCGCGGGAAGCGCGCCGGACATCGTCGTCCTGGGCGACCCGGGGAGGAATTCCGTGTCGTTCCTGAAGCGGCTGCGCGAGGTGGCTCCCGGCCTCCCCGTCTTCTCCATCGGCGGCGCTCTGGGGGATGCCCGTCTCGCCGCGTCCCTCCCGCTCTCCGGCCCTCTATTCGTGCAGGCCGCTGCGTGGAGCGGCGCATCCGCCGCCGCGACGGAATACGCCGTGCGGTACGAACGGCGGTACGGGGCCCCGCCCGTAGGCTACAGCGACACCCTCCCCTACGACGCCGTGGGCGTGCTCGCGGCGGCCTGGCGGAAGGCCGGGAGCCTGGACGCCGCCGGGGCCATCGCGGCGCTCGAGATGGGGGCGTTCCAAGGTGTGGCGGGCACGTACCGGTTCGACGCGGACCACCAGGCCAGGTGGGGGACGGGACCCGGCGACCTGCGCGGGACCGTCGTCCGATGGGAGCGGGACGGCGCGCGGATCGTGTTCCCCCCGCGCTGACCGGCTGCGTACCGCGTGTCCCCCCTTCCACAGGTCCTCCTCGACGGGCTGGTCGCCGGTGGCGCGTACGCGCTGATGGCGGCGGGCATGTCGCTGATCCTCGGCGTGGTGAAGGTCGTCAACCTTTCCCACGGCGCCTTCTTCACCCTCGGGGCGTACGTCGCGTACGCCATGGCAGACCGGGGGATCGGCGGCCCCGTCGCGGTGCCGCTGGCGGCGGCGATCGCATTCGCGTTCGGCGTCTTCCTCGGCAAGAGCTTCATCAACCCCGCCCGCAGCCACCCCTTCGCCCTCCCCGTGGGGACGCTGGCGTGCGCCCTCCTCTTCGAGCAGGCGGCGCAGCTGGCGTGGGGGCCTCACCCTCTAGCGGTCGACGGGGGGGCGCCGTGGCCGGGCCCGTTCGGGGTCGTCGTCCGCCGGTGGGGGGCCGTCGCCTTCCTCGCCTCCGCGGCGATCCTCGGGGCGCTCCGGATCCTCCTGGTCTGCCGCCCGGGGCTGCCATTGAAGCTCGTGGCCGAGGACGAGGAGATCGCTTCCTCCGTGGGGATCGACGTGGAGGCGGTCCGGTACCTGACCTTCGGCGGCGCGTGCGCGATGGCGGCAGCCGCGGGGGCGCTCCTCGCGCCCGCGGGGGCGATCACCCCGACGATGGGGCGCGGCCCTCTGGTCCTCTCCCTGATCGTGGTGATCGTGGCGGGGATGGATTCGGTCGGAGCGACCTTCCTCCTCTCCATCGCGCTGGGGGTGCTCGGGAACGCGTGCGCCTACTACCTCTCCCCGCAGTGGTCGTACGTCGCCCTGCTGTGCTCGGTGGCCCTGCTGCTGTCGGCGCGCCCCACGGGGATCGTCGCGGTTCCGGGGAGGCGGGACTAAATGCAAACCCAGGTGCCGGAAGCTCGTGCCCCCAAGGTCTTGCTCCGCGGGGGGACCCCGCCGGCGCAAAGCCCGTGGCGGGGCGGGGGGCTTCCACTCCGCTGCGCTTTCGGCTCCGGTTGGAAGCAATGATCCGGCCGGCGCCCCTTTCTTCCGGTTGGGCGACACAGATACGAGGCGGGTGGCTCGCGGCGGGGATCGGCCTGCTCCTCCTGTTCCCCCTCTCCTACCCGGACGCCTACCTGCTCGACGTGCTCACCACGGGGTTCCTCCTCGCCGCCTTCGCCGCGTCGTGGGACGTCGTCGGCGGCATCGCGGGGCAGGTCACGCTGGGCCACGCCCTCCCGTTCGGCGCGGCGACGTACGCCTGCGCGCTGCTCACCCGGCTGGCCGGGTGGCCCTTTCCCCTCGCCGCGGCGGCGGCGGTCCTCCTGGCGACGGCGGCGGGCGCAGGAGTAGGCCAGCTCGCGTCGCCCCTGTCGGGCCCGTTCGTCGCCGTCCTCACGCTCGCCCTCGCGGAGGCGGCGCACGAGATTGCCGCGGGGCACGCCTTCCTCTCCGGGCCCGGGGGATACGCGTGGGGAGGCGAAGGCGGTATCCCCGTCGTCCTCCCGTGGGGGGATGCGCCTCCCATCGCGTCCTACTACGCGGCGCTGGCGTTCCTGTGCCTGTCCACCTGGGGGATCCTGCGTTTCTCCCGCTCGGAATCGGGGCTCGTCCTGCGCGCCGTCGCGGGAAGCCCGCTGACCGCCCAGGCGTCGGGGGTGCCGATCGGCCGGTTCCGGCGGCTCGCCTTCATCGTGGGTTCCGCCTTCGCCGGCGCGGCAGGGGCGGGGTACGCCGCCCACGTGGGGAGGGCCACGGCGGGGGACCTCTCGCTGGAGCTCTCCTTCCAGGCGGCCACCTTCGCCGCCGTCGGGGGGCGCGGGACCGTGGTCGGGCCGGTGGTGGCCGCGCTGGCGCTCCACGCCCTGTTCCAGGGACTCTCCCTTCCGCCCGCCGCGCGGGTACTGCTGTACGCCGGAACGCTGCTGGTAACGCTGCGGTTCTTCCCGGGGGGCGTCGCCGGGACGGCCCGGGAGGTCGCCGCCCGCCTCCGATCGCGGGATAGGAACCGCGGGGGCCGGCGCCGTCGGGGCGGCGAAGCCCCTCCGGGAGGGTCGGCGTGACGGCGCTCCTCGCGGCGACGGGAATCGGGAAATCGTTCGACGGCACGCGGGTGCTCGACGGCGTCACCCTGTCGATCGCCCCGGGGGAGACGGTCGGGCTCTTCGGCCCCAACGGGTCCGGGAAGACCACCCTGGCGAACGTCCTCTCCGGGCTCCTGCTCCCGGACGAGGGGTCGATCGCCTTCGAGGGCCGGTACGTCACCCGTCTGCCGCTGGACGCCCGGTACCGCCTCGGGATGGCGAGGACGTTCCAGATTCCCCACCCGTACCCGTCCCTTACGGTCCACGAGGCGGTGCGGGTCGCGCTTGCGGCCGCCGTCCCCCGGCCAACGGGAGGCGGCCGGGACGAAGGGATCGAGGAGATCCTGTCCCGGTCGGGCCTGTTCGATCAGCGGTTCGTCCCGTGCGCGAGCCTGTCCCAGGGTTGCCTGCGCCGCCTGGAGTTCGCCCGGGCCCTCGCGTGCCGGCCGAAGCTCCTGATCCTGGACGAGCTCTTCTCCGCCCTTTCCGCCGCGGACGAGGAGGATCTCCTGGCATTGCTGCGGGCGGCGAACCGGGAAGGCGGGGCCGCGTACCTCCTCATCTCCCACAACCGGATGTTGCTTTCTTCGACGTGCCGCCGGATCCTCTATCTCGAGGAGGGGAGGATCGCGCGGGAGAGGACGGTGTAGCGGTTGCGGGGACCCTCGGGCGGAACCCTCAAGGTCCGGGAGCTGACCGTCGCGTTCGGCCAGGTCGTGGCGGTGCGCGACGTCTCCCTGTCCGTCCGGGAGGGCGAGACGGTGGCGATCTTCGGGGCGAACGGTTCGGGAAAGACCACGTTCCTGAAGGCCGTCGCGGGGCTCCTGCCGGCGATGCAGGGACGGGTCGTCTACCGCGGGGAGGACGTAACCGCGCTTCCCGCCCACGAGCGGGCCGCGCGGGGGATCCGGTACGTTTCGGACCGGTCCCGCGTGGCGGTCCGGATGACGGTGATGGAGAACCTCGACGCGGGGGCGTGGCTGCTTCCGCCCTCCCGCCGGGGCGCGGCGCGGGAACGGGTCCTGTCCCTGTTTCCCGTGCTGGGCGGGAAGGCAAGGCGGCCCGCGGGCCTTCTCTCCGGCGGCGAGCGCCAGATGCTGATCGTCGGGCGGGCGCTGATCGGCGAGCCGACGCTGCTGCTGATGGACGAGCCGTTCCTGGGGCTTTCCCGGGAGGTGCGGGACCGCGTGATCGATGTCGTCCGGGGGACGCTGGCGGGGAAAGCGGCAATCGTCCTGGCCGAGCACGACGCGGAAGGGGCGCTCCGGCTGCTCGACCGGCACGTGATCTTCCGCAACGGCGCGGTGGTCCACGAGGGGACGAGGGCGGAGGCGCCGGACGTGGCGGCGCTGCTGTCATTGTTCCGTCGGCATTTCCGGCCCGGGGTGGGGGTATCTGGCACAACGGAGGACGGGAAAGGTCCAGGGGAGGGGCGATGAGCGCGGGAGCGAAGGGGAAAGGCGGGAACGGGGAACGGGAGCCGGTCACGTTGACGCTGCCGGCGGCGCTCCTCGATCAGCTGAGGGAATTCTGCCGGGAGTACCGGGTGACGCCGGACCTGGTGGTGGAACGGGCGCTGGCCGAATATTTCCGGGAAGGGGACATGAGCCACTAAGCGTCCCAATTCACGAATCCGGCTGCATTCGAGCGCCGCTGCATCCGCCCCGGCCTCGTTGTGCTCCCTCACCGTACTGTCCAGTACGCCTCGGTCGCAACGCCTTGCCGGATGCGGCGCATCGACGCTCTCGGTGCGACACCGCATTCATGAACTGGGGCGCTTAGTGGCTCCCACTTTATGGGGACGTGAGGGACTCCCCGATGAGCCCCGCGGTCTTCTCCCGGCGCTCGGCGTCGCGCTCCGCAGCGATGCGGGCCATCCGCTCCTTCCACGGTTCGATTCGGAACGAGGAGCGGTCCCGCACGCAGGCGTCGATCAGCTCGCGGTAGAACCGCACCATCTCCCCGACCAGCGCGACGGAGTATTCCCGCCCCTGGATCTTGATCGTGTCCACGCCCAGGTCGATCAGGTCGGGGATGTCGTCGACGAGGAAGAACGCCGGGTTCGGGAGCGTGATGCCTTCCGCCTCGACCTCCCCCCCGGCCCCCACCTGGTCCCACTCCGTCAGGCAGATCCGGTAGCACAAACCGCCCCGGTTGGGGCTTCCGGGGAAGTGGTCCTTCCCCGCCGCGTCGACCCGGTGCTCGTGCTTCGTGTAGCTGCTCATGGTGCAGCGTCCCAGGAGGGTGAAGCAGGTAGTGGCGTGGACCAGGACCTCGAGGCCCACCCCCGCCTCCCGCCGGATCTTCCGCATGGTCTCCATCCCCATGCGGCACTCGGCCACGATCTGGGAGGCTCCCGCCTCCTTGTAGAAGAACGCATCCTGCACGTTGATGATCGTGCACCCCACGCTCGCGTGGAGGATCGTGTCGGGGTGGCGGTTCTTCAGGGCCATCATCAGCCCGGGGTCGGTGAGGATGAAATCGCGGACGCCCTCGGCGTACAGGGCGTCGGTCCGGGCGAGGAACAGCGGCACCTCGGCGGAGGCCGGAAGGGTGTTGAAGGCGACCCGGAGGATCTTTCCGACCGAGCGGGCGTACCGGGCCGCCTCGACGATCCCGGGATCGTCCATCTCGTATTGCGCCCGGCGGCGGCTCCACCCCTTCGCGCCTACGTAGACGGCGTCCGCACCGTTTTCGAAGGCGGTCCGCACCATCTCCAGCGACCCGCCGGATGCCAGCAGCTCGGCCATCTCGGTCAAAAACCTCCTGAGAATCCCGTTGCCCGGGACGCGGAAAGAAGAATTATACCCCGGAGTTCCCGTCCTGTAAAACGGAACCGACGTATTTCCGGCCGGCGGCCCCGAAGTAGTACCCGTTGCAGAGCCCCTTCGGGGCGTGGCGGCGGACGACATCCCCCCACCGTCCTTCCACCCGGAACTCCCCCCCCGCAAAGACGCTGGAGAGGGCCTCCCGGTAGACGGCCCCGATCTCCGACCGGTAATCCGCCGATTCGTACAGCCCTTCCACCCGGAATACCCGGAAACCGCCCCGGGCCAGTCGCGGGAGATGCTCCAGCATGCACATGTCCCGGCCGGAGAGGACCCCCTTCCCCACGGTCTTGAGGACCCAGTCGCGCGAAGCGAGCCAGTGTTCCTCGCGGCATGCCTTTGGGCACTTCGGGTCCGTCTCCTCCGGCTCCGTGAGAAGGAAGCACCCGTCCGCCACACCCAGCGGGATCTTGCCGTGGACGAGGATCTCCACCTCGACCCTTCCCTCCAGGGCGATCGTCCCCATCTCCTCCAGGGCCACCTCGGCGTTGGGCCGGACCCGGACCGCCCCGGCGTCCCGCATCACCCCGGCGGCGAGGTGGGTGTAGACGTTGGCGTACGCCCCCATGTGGGCCGGGACGGGCCCCCCCTTCTCCCGGAGGATCCGCAGGACCCCCATGTTGTGGATCTCCAGCGCATCCGCCCCAGCGGCCGCGGCGGCGTCGACGAGGCGGCCCACGTGGGGCAGGTCCGCCTCGCGCGGGGTTGCGGGGGTGGAGACGTACGCCTTCTTCCCCATCCCGTGAAGCCGGGTAACGGTCCCGGCAAGCAGGTCGAGTGCCTCCGCGTAGTTCCCGTCCACGCGCCGGCAGTACGGGCTTCCGAGGCACACCGCGTCGTACGGGGAGAGGTCCGTGCCCGAGAGTTCCCCGGGGCATGCTACGCTGACGATGAGCTCGAACGGCTGCATGCGGGGTAACGCTCCGCGCGGAGGACGGGCTAGCGTCCGCCCCTTTTCAGGTCGATCAGGACGAGCTTGATGACGGATTTCAGCGTTTCGAAGACGCCGATCCCACGGTTGGCGGACGCCTCGAACTCGGGGACGTTGCGCTGGTTCAGCAGGGCGTGCAGTTCCGCCAGGGAGGCGGTGTTTTGCAGGTCCCGCTTGTTGTACTGGATGACGAGGGGGGCCCTGTCCGGGTTGCGCCCCTGCTCCTGCAGGTTCACCCGCAGGTTCTCCATGGACTCCACGTTGGCGTCCATGCGGGTAAGCTGGGAGTCGGCGCAGAAGACCACGCCGTCCACCCCCCGGAGGATGAGGCGCCGGCTGGCGTCGTAGAAGACCTGCCCCGGTACGGTGTAGAGGTGGAACCGGGTCTTGAAGCCCCGCACCTCCCCGAGGGACAGGGGGAGGAAGTCGAAGAAGAGGGTCCGCTCCGTCTCGGTGGCGAGGGAAATCATCTTCCCCCGCGTCTCGGGGGTCATGCGCTTGTAGATGTACTGGAGGTTGGTCGTCTTCCCGCAGAGGCCGGGGCCGTAGTAGACGATCTTGCAGTTGATCTCGCGGGAGGAGTAGTTGATGAAGGACATCAGTGCCTGTGCCTCACTTGAACAGGCTCTCGATGTCGGCCTCGGTCACCGGTGGCGGCGATGTTCCCGGCCGCGAGGGACGCGAGGGACGTGGTGTCGAACCCTTCCGTCGCGCCTACGGAGGCGAGGAGCGTCCCGTTCTTGTCCACCAGGAAGACCACTTTCGCGTAGGAATCCGAGAGGAGCTTCCGGAGGATCGCCTGGAACGCCTGGAACTCCGCCTCCCGGAGGATGAAACGGCCCAGCGTCATAGGCAGGAAGATACCATATGCCCTCCGTTATTCCTACAGCGAGGGTACCCCAGGGAGCGTACCGAGTGCGGGAGTGGGGCGCCCCCCCAAAGAAAAAGGCGCCTTTCCGTCCCGGATGCCGCGGCGGACCGTGGGGAGGATGTACCGGAATGTAACTCCCCAGCTACGTCCCTGTTTGTAATTACAGGAGCGGGTGGGCGTGCATCGCCTTCAGCCTCGCCCAGCGACGGTCGACCTCGACCTGGAACCGGTCGAGCTCGGACTTGCAGTCGGGCTTCAGCATGTGCTTGGTCTTCCCCATATGCTTCAGCCACTCCGTCACCGGGACCTTCTTCCCCTTCTCCTCCGGGTCATAGTTGATCGTCGTGATGCCGTTCTCCACCTCGTAGAGCGGGAAGAAGCAGGAATCCACCGCCGCCTGGATGATCGGCACGGACATCCGCTCCTCCGTCCGCCACGCCAGGGGGCACATGGAGATCATCTTCACGAAGCACAAGCCCTGCTCGTCCGCGTATTTCTGCGCCTTGGCGGCCTTGCGGACCATGTCGCGGGGGTTGCTCTCCGCCACCGTGCAGACGTACGGGATGTGGCACGCCGTGAAGATCTGCGCCGTGTCCTTGTGGTGCGTGGACTTGCCGTGCTGGTACGGCCCGTAGTTGGACGTCGAGGTGGAGTGCCCCAGGGGGACGGTGAAGGAGAGCTGCGAGCCCGTGTTCTGGTACCCCTGGTTGTCGTACTCGCAGATGATCATCCGGTGGTTCCGCATCGCGGCGCCGATGGAGGGGCCCATCCCGATGTCGTGGCCGCCGTCGCCGGTCACCATGATGAACGTGATCTTCTCGTCCTTCGGGATCTCCCCGCGGACCTTGCGCTCCTCGAACATCTCGACCACGCCGGAGAGGGTGGCCGCGCCGTTCTGGAACAGGTTGTGGATGTAGGTGACCTTGTGCGCCGTGTACGGGTAGCCGGTGGTGACGACCATGCCGCAGCCGGTGTGGAAGAGGACCACCACGTGCCCCTCGATCCCTTTCATGAAGGTGCTCATGTTCACGAAGATGCCGCAGCCGGGGCAGGCGCCGTGGCCGGGACCGATCCGCTTCGGCCGCTCCGTGAGGTTCCGGAGCACGTTCCCCTTCACTTCCATCTTTCCTTCCGGCGTCTTCTCGACGCGGATCAGGCCGGAGGCCTGCGCCTCGGTGATGGGATCGAACGCCTTCGCGGGCACGTATGACGGGTCGCCCGGGTTGGCGCCGAAGTAGGCGTAGGGGACCTTGACCTTTCCGCTCTTCGCGATCTCCGCCGCCTCGCGCAGCAACGCCTCCGCGTCCTCGACGAAGAATTCCTTGCCGCCGGTGCCGTACACCCGCGCGGCCACCTGGGTGGCGTTCCCCTTCACGCCCTGGAGGGCCGCCTTCACTTCGATCGCCATGGCGCCGCCGTACGCCCCGTAATTGTCCTGCCGGTCCGCCACCACCAGCCCCTTCACGTTCTTCAGGGCCGCCCGCACCTCCTCGATCGGGAAGGGGCGGATGACGTTGGGCCGGATCAGGCCGACCTTCATCCCTTCCTTGCGGAGCGCGTCCACCGCCTCCTTCGCCGTCTCGGCGGCGGAGTTCAGGATGAACAGCGCCGCGTCGGCGTCCTCCATCCGGTAGAGCTCCACGAGGTCGTACCGGCGTCCGGAGAGGGCCTCGTATTCGGCGAACACCTTTTTCACCACGTCGTACGAACGGACCATCGCATCGGCCTGCTGCTTCTTGTTGTTGATCTGGTCCGGGTCGTTCATGTACGGCCCGATGGTGACCGGCTTTCCCGGGTCGACCGACGACACCGTCGGCACGAAGGGCCCCAGGAAGTCCCGCACCGCCTGGTCGTCCGCGAAGATCTCGATGCGCCGCTTCTGGTGCGAGGTGAAGAAACCGTCGTAGGCGACGAAGACCGGGAGGCGCACCGCCATGTCCTCGCCGACCTTCGGGGCCATGACGTTCATGTCGTAGACCGCCTGCGCGTCCGCCGCCATCAGGATGATCCATCCCGTGTTCATCGCCAGCATGATGTCGCTGTGGTCGCCGCGGATGTCCAGGGGCCCCGACACCGCGCGGGTGACGATGTTGAAGACCATCGGGAACCGGACGCCGGACTGGACCGGAAGCTGCTCGAAGGCGAAGAGCAGGCCGTTCGCGGAGGTGGCGTTGAAGACGCGCCCCCCCGCGGTGCTCGCGCCGAAGCAGATCCCCGCGGCGCCGTGCTCGCCGTCCCCGGGGATCATCCGGATCGTGTGCTCCCCCTCCGCCTTCATCGCGTCGAGGGTCTCCGCGACCTCGGTGGAGGGCGTGATGGGGTAGTACCCCATGATGTGGTAGTTGACCTGCTTGGCCGCCGTCGCCGCGATCTCGTTTCCGCTCTGGACGACCATCGTCTGGGCGGGGCGTCCGCTCGTCTTCTTCGCCGTCTGCGCCATTCGTCTTCTCCTTATGTCCGGCGGGTCGTTATTTCAGGAACTTGTGCTGCACGGTGATCTTCTCCATGTCGTGCTCCGCCTCCTTGGCGGGGAGCAGGGCGCCGAACTTGCAGATGTAGGTGCACCGCAGGCACCCCTTGCAATACTGGTAGTTGATCCCCTGCAGGACCATCGCGTCTTTCCCGGTCTTGCGGTCCTTTCCCCGCTCGAACACGAAACAGTAGTCCGGGCAGGTGACGTCGCACTCGCCGCAGTTCGTGCACTTGTCGACGTGGAACAGGGGGATCATCCCCGTGCGGCTGGTGGAGAGGTCCTTGAACCGCATGTTCCCCACCGAGTAGATCGTCCCGCCGATGGGGGCGTTCTCGTACCCCAGCTTCGGCTCCTCGCGCCGGAACGGAGTGGCCGGGTACTTCCCGTCCGCCGGGAACTCCTGGAACTTCACCTCGTCGTGGCCGCGCTTGAGGGCCTCGAGGTTCCCCTTCATCAGGGCGGCGTACTTCCGCCCGAACTGTTCGTTGACGGCACCCTCGACCGCCTTCCACTCGTAGAAGCCCGCGGCCTTCATGATGGCTCCCATCATGACCATGTTGACGCGGGAGCCGGTGGCCATGGCGATCTCCATCGCGTCCACCACGCCGACCTTCCCGCCCTCCAGCTTCAGGAAGGCCCGCGCCTCCGCGGGGGTCTTCCGGGTATTCAGGATCACCGTGGTCTTGCCGGGGGACGCACCCGCGGTCACGGGAACCGACTTCGCGAGCGCCTCGTGGAAGATGGCCAGCACATGGGGTTCCTCCACGGGGCTGTTGATCCGGACCTTCTGGTCCGCCTCGCAGATCCGGACGAACGCCTTGATCGGCGTACCCTTCTTCTCCGACCCGTAGGAGGCGAACCCCGCGCCGTTCATCCCCATCCCGATGATGGCCGCCTCGGTGAGGATCTTTCCGGCCACGTTGGCTCCCAGCCCACCGATGCTCTCCATGCGGATCTCGAAGAACCCGAGGTCGTTCTTGACCGGCAACTTCACCGCCTTACCGCTCTGGCTCATGTCCCCTCGCCCCTCTGGAAAATGTGTTGTACGTCGCGCGGCGCTACAGCTCGCGCCGCCCCTTCATGGCCCTGCCGACGGTGATCTCGTCGGCGTACTCCAGGTCGGACCCCATCGGCAGGCCGTATGCGATCCGGCTCACCCGGATCCCCTTCCCCTTCAACACACCGGCGAGGTAGGACGCGGTGGCCTCCCCCTCCGCCGTCAGGTTCGTCGCCAGCACGACCTCCGTGACGCCGCCCCCGTCGACCCGGCCCAGCAGCTCCCGGACGTGCAGGTCGTCCGGCATGACTCCGTCGATCGGCGAGATCGCCCCGCCGAGGACGTGGTACCTCCCCTTGAACTCCCCGCTTTTTTCGATCGGGACTATGTCGGTGGGGCCTTCCACGACGCAGATCAGGTCATCCCGGCGCGCGGGGTCCGTGCACAGGGAGCACGGATCTTCATCCGCAATATTGAAGCATTTCGAGCATCGTATCACGCTCTCCGGGATGCGGGCAATCGCGTTTCCCAGCTCGCGCGCGAAATCCGGGGGCGTCGCAAGGAGGAACATCGACAGCCGCGTCGCCGTCTTCTCCCCGATCCCGGGGAGCCGGGAGAGGAGGGCGACCAGGCGGCGCAGCGGTTTCGGATAGACCGCGCTCAAAAGATCCCCGGCGGGAGCATCCCGCCCGTGATCTTCGCCATCTCCGCCGCCGCCATCTCGCGGGAGCGCGCGAGAGCGTCGTTCACCGCCGCGCGGACCAGGTCCCGGAGCATCCCCATGTCCCCGGGATCGACGACCTCCTTCTCGATGCGCAGGTCGAGGAGCTCCTGCCGCCCGTTCACCACGGCGACCACCATGCCGCCCCCCGCGGAGCCTTCGACGGTCCGGCCCCCCAGCTCCTCCTGGAGGCGCTGCATCCGTTCGCGCACCTCCTGCACCTGCTTCAGCATATCCTGGAACCCCATCATTCCTCCTCGCCCGGCGCTTCCGTGTACGGCGACTCCTCGCCTTCCTCCCCGACATCGCCGGAAGCCTCCGTCGGGGTTACGGCCTCCTCGGGCGCGGCGGGCGGGGAGGGCTGGACCTTGAGCAGGGTGGCCCCCTCGAACTCCCGCAGGACCGCCAGGACGAGGGGATCGGACAGCGCTTTCCGCTCCAGCCCGGCGTCCGGCACCGCTACGGCGTCAGATCCCGGGCTTTTTTTTTCCGCCGATGCCGAAAGGCGCACGGGAACCGGCCGCCCCGCCGTCTCCTCCAATGCCGAGAGGAGGAGGGGCCACTTGTCCTTTTCCTTCAGCCGCTCCAGCACCATCTCGTGCCCGCAGGAGATCACGAGCTCCCCGTCCTGCACCTCCCCCTCCATCTGGGAGAGCAGCCCGACCAGGAGGGTCTTCTTCTTCCCCTCGAGGTTCCGCCTCAGGGCGTCCCAGAGCCCGGCCGGCACCGGATCGCCACCGGTGGCTTTCGCGGCGAGGCGGGGGCCCGACGGGGAAGAGGGCGCCGTTTCCGCATCCGGGGGCGGTTTCCGCGAGAAGGTCGCCGCCGGGGCCGATCCGGCGGGAGCCGCGGGCCGTTCCGGCGGGCGCGCCGCCGGGGCCCCCTCCGCCAATCCTTCCACCGCGACGAGGGAGGGCGCGTTCGCCAGCCGCAGCAGCAGGAGCTCGAAACCCAGGTGGGGGAACTCCGTCGCCAGCACGTCCCGCTCGGACCGGAAGGCGACGTCCAGCAGGAGCATCCACTCCTCCCGGGACCTCCGGCCCGCGAGGTCCCGCATCCGGGCGAGGGACGCCGGGGAGTGCCGGAAGAGGAGATCCTCCTTTCCCGTGAACGCGAGGACCGCCGCGTCCCGGAGGACGTCGATCAGGGAGAGGAACAGGTGGCGGAGATCCGCGCCGCGGGCCAGGAGCGCCGGGAAGCGGGAAAGTGCGGGGCCCGCCCCTTCGAGGACCGCGGCGACGAGGTCGATGGCCGCCTCCGGACCGACCAGCCCAAGCATCCCCTCGACGATTTCGGCGGTGACCTTCCCGTCCCCCGACACCGCGGCCTGTTCGAGGATCGACTGCCCGTCCCGCATCGACCCGAAGGCGTACCGCCCGATGAGGTCGAGGGCGTCCTCCCCCGCGTCGATCCCCTCGTCCCGCGCCATCTCGGCGAGCCGGCCGCGCACCTCCTCCTCCGTCAGCATCCGGAAGTCGAAGCGCTGGACGCGGGAGAGGATCGTGTCGGGGACGCGGTTCGGCTCGGTGGTGGCGAAGACGAACACGACGTGCGGCGGAGGCTCCTCCAGCGTCTTCAGGAGCCCGTTGAAGGCCGCCTTCGACAGCATGTGGACCTCGTCGATGATGTATACCTTGTAGCGGAGGCGGGAGGGGGCGTACGCCGCGTTCTCGCGGAGGCGGCGGATGTCGTCGATCCCGGTGTTGGATGCCCCGTCGATCTCCTGGACATCGGCGCTCGCCCCGGAGCCGATCTCCTCGCACGCCGGGCACGCCAGGCACGGGGTGGAGGTGGGGCCCTTCTCGCAGTTGAGCGCCCGGGCGAGGATCCGGGCGAAGGTGGTCTTGCCGACCCCGCGGCTGCCGGAAAAGAGGTAGGCGTGGTGGATCCTGCCGGAGGAGATGGCGTTGGAGAGGGCCTGCGTGACGTGCTTCTGTCCGACGATCTCCGCGAACGTCCGCGGGCGCCATTTGCGGGCGAGCGCTTCGTAAGCCACCTGCTTCCCCGTCCCCCTTCAGCCCGCAATTCTCACCGGTGAGAGCTGCGGGCTCGCCCCCCGCGGGGGTCCGCCGGCGGCCAGGGGATGCGCCGGCACACGGAGGTGTGCGGCTACCGCTGCTTCCTTCCGGACCTGACGGGGTTTGCCGCCTTCCGTTGCGGCGGGCCTGGCCGCCGGCGCACCCCCGCGGGGTGCGATCGGTTGCGTAAAGAGAATTATGGTACGGGATGCGGGGGACCATTACAAGGACGGAGGGGGACCCGCGGGATTCTCCCGATCATTCGTTCCCAGGTATTTTCCGGGTCCGGTACGTGTCGTAATCGGGCACGAGACGGTCGTAATCGCCGTCCATCAGGGGGGAGGAGATCATGAAGTCGGCGGTGGCGCGGTTGCACGCGATGGGGATGTTCCAGACGACCGCCATCCGCAGGAGCGCCTTGACGTCCGGATCGTGCGGCTGCGGTTCGAGGGGGTCCCAGAAAAAGATGAGGAAATCGATCTCCCCGTCCGCGATCTTCGCACCGATCTGCTGATCCCCGCCCAGCGGCCCGCTCTGGAGCCGGGTAACCGGAAAGCCCAGCTCCCTTTCGAGGATCTCCCCGGTGGTACCCGTCGCGTAGATCTTGTGGTGCGCCAGGAGTATCCGGTTGTACTTCGCCCATTCCACCAGGTCGCCCTTCTTGTTGTCGTGCGCGACCAGGGCGACCTTCTTGTCGTGCTCCATCGCGAATTTTTTGTGCGTCAAAACGGCACCTCCAATCCGGAAATCGAAACCCGAATACACAGGACACATTCCGATCGGCCCGACAAACCTCCGATGAATCATGATACCCGGGATAAAGGATTTGCGGAGGGAGCGGAGGGGGTGGGATTCGACCGATGAGGCTCGGGTTCGAATCCCACCGCAATCAAGGGAGTACGCGAGAATGGCGGAGGGGGTGGGATTCGACCGATGGTGCTCGGGCTATCCAGGCCCGAGCCTTGGCGGCCGGCTCGTCTGCCTGACGGGCTCCCGTGCGTCGCCCTTTTCCTCGCTGACCGCTCGGCGGCAGACTCGCGTTCGAATCCCACCAAGGCGCCATTTTCCGCCCACTGGGCGGCAAATGGCGGAGGGGGTGGGATTCGAACCCACGTGGCGGCTCGCACCGCCAAGTCGATTTCGAGTCGACCCCGTTACGGCCACTTCGGTACCCCTCCGTCCGGCAAGGGAGGGTATTATATCCATCGAGCCGCGGAGAGGCAATGGACGACCTCTGGCGTAATATCCTGATCGGGCTGAGCGTCGCCGGGTACGTGTTCGCCCTGTTTCTCATCCCCCGGATCATCCTGGAGCGGCGCCACCCGTCCGCCACCCTGGCGTGGATGCTCGGGATCGCCCTCCTTCCCCTTGCGGGGGTCCCTCTCTATTTCCTGATCGGGGTACGCCGGATCCGCCGCCACATCCGCGCCAAGATCGCCGCGGCCTCGCCCGCGCCCGTGCCCCCGGAGTGCAGCATCCCCCCGGAAGGGCTTCCCACCGTTGCGGCGTCGGATTGCGGGCGGGCCCTCGTTGCCGCGGGTGCTCCGCTCCCCACGGCGGGGAACCGGGTCACGTTCGTCTCGGGCGGCGACGAGGCATACGATGCGGTGATCTCGCTGGTCTCCTCGGCGAGGGACCACGTGCACGCGCAGTTCTTCATCCTCGAGGTCGACGTCGTGGGCAAGCGGTTCATCCAGGCCCTCGCCGCGAAGGCGAGGGAGGGGGTCCGGGTGCGCCTGCTGCTGGACGCCGTCGGGTCGTGGCGGGCGCTGCGGGGGATCGTCCGGCCGCTCCGCGAGGCGGGCGGGGAAGTGGCCGCCTTCCTGCCCGCATTTCCATTTCACCGGCGCTGGTCCGCCCACCTGCGGAACCACCGCAAGCTGCTGATCGCCGACGGAGGGAAGGCGTTCACGGGGGGGATGAACATCGGGAAGCGGTACATGGGTCCGAGGACGACGAAGGCGCAATGGCGGGACCGGGCCGTGGTGATCGAGGGACCCGCGCTGCCGGACCTCCAGGCGCTGTTCCTCGACGACTGGGCCTTCGCAACCGAGGAGGCGTCCCCCGCCGGCGAACTCTTCCCTCCCCCGCGGCGGTTCCCGGCGGGCGATCCCCCCCCCTGCGTCCTCCAGGTGGCCGCGGCGGGCCCGGACCGGCAGTCCCGGCCCATCTACGAGGGGGTGTTCGCGGCCTTCTCCGCGGCCCGGCGGCGGATCTGGATCGAGACGCCGTACTTCGTCCCCGACGATGGAATCGGCGCGGCGATGCGGAACGCGGCCCTGCGCGGGGTGGACGTCCGGCTGATCGTGCCGGGGACCTCGGACATACGGATCGTGCGGCTGGCGGGAAGGTCGTACTTCGACGAGATGATGGCGTCGGGGGTGAAGATCTACCTCTACCAGCCGACGAACCTGCACGCCAAGGTCCTCGTGGTCGACGACGCGGTC
The DNA here is from genome assembly GCA_017889845.1 of Deltaproteobacteria bacterium. Taxonomy (GTDB): domain Bacteria; phylum Desulfobacterota; class Deferrimicrobia; order Deferrimicrobiales; family Deferrimicrobiaceae; genus JAGGAJ01. The sequence continues at coordinate 5,561 of JAGGAJ010000026.1, read as the reverse complement.
GGGGTGCTCGGCTCGCCCAACGTGGACATGCGCAGCTTCTTCCTGAACTTCGAGCTGGGCCTGTTCCTGTACGACCGGCCGCAGGTGGAGGCGCTGGCGGAGGGATTCCGGGAGGACCTCTCGCGCTCCGAGACGGTCGACCCGGAACGGTTCGCGCGCAGGCCTCGCTCCCTGCGACTCCTCGAGGACACCTGCCGGATCTTCTCCCCCCTGTTTTAGCCTCTAGCGGATGCCGGTTAGCGTCGAGGGCGGAAGAAGGCCTTCAGCAGGGCGGAGCAATCCTTCTCGAGGACCCCCGGGATCACGGTGGCCCTGTGGTTGAGGCGGGGGTCGGAGGCGATCCGGTAGAGGGTGGACACGGCGCCGCTCTTCGGGTCCTCCGCGCCGTAGACGATCTCCGACACCCGAGCCGCCACGGCGGCGCCGGCGCACATGGGGCAAGGCTCCAGGGTGACGACGAGGCGGCATCCCGGGAGGCGGTAGTTCCCAGCCTTCCGGGCCGCCTGCCGCAGGGCGAGGATCTCGGCGTGGGCGGTGGGGTCCTTCGCCGCGACGGGCCGGTTGTGGGCCCGCGCGAGGATCTTCCCGTCCGGCGAGACGACCACGGCGCCTACCGGAACTTCCCCTTCGGCGGCGGCCTTCTCCGCCTCCTCCAGGGCCGCCCGCATCCACTCATCCCGCGGCGTCAGAACGGCCAGAAGCGTGCCTCCTCCCAGTACATCTCCCGGAGCTGGTCGTACTGGCGGGTCAGGACCTCCAGGTGGTCCTGCTCCCACGCGACCAGGTCGGAGAAAACCTTCTCCGCCCGTCCGTCCCCGGCCACCTTCCGCCGCAGCGCGACGAACTGGGCGATGGCCCGCTTCTCCAGGGTCATCCCGATGGAGAGGGCCGCCACCTCGCCCTCCACATGCCGGCTCACCTTCACGAGGTCTTCCGTGAACAGGGGGCTCCGGAATCTGTCCAGCCTCCTCTTCGCCATCGCGCCGCGTGTCACGCGGAACGGCTTCCCTTCCGCCATCCGCTTCATCTGGTCGAGGATCATCTCCCGGTGGCGCTCCTCTTCCCCCATCAGGAACGAGAACATCTGGCGGACCGCGTCGCGGCGGGCGCTCTTCGCCGCCATGCGATAGAACTCCGCGCCGTCGACCTCGTTTCGGAGGGCCTGCTTCAGGCCTTTCACGATTGCGCTGTCCGCGCTGCCGGGCGACCCCTTTTTCATTTCTGGCGGCCTCCTCCTGCATTATGATGGTTCCATTATGCAGGAAATCATCCGCGACCTGCTCGCAAAGATCGGGGAGGACCCGGACCGGGAAGGGCTCAAGAAGACCCCGGAGCGGTTCGAGAAGGCGATCCAGTTCCTCACGCAGGGGTACGGCCAGGACCCGAGGGAGGTGCTGCGCAGCGCCGTCTTCCACGAGCAGTACGACGAGATGGTCACCATCAAGGACATCGACCTCTTCTCCCTCTGCGAGCACCACCTCCTGCCGTTCTTCGGCAAGTGCCACGTGGCGTACATCCCGCGGAAGAACATCGTCGGCCTCTCCAAGATCGCCCGGGTCGTGGAGCTGTACGCCCGGAGGCTTCAGGTCCAGGAGCGGCTGACCCAGGAGATCGCCACGGCGCTGATGGACACGCTGCAGCCGCACGGGGTGGCGGTGGTGGTCGAGGCGTTCCACCTGTGCATGATGATGCGCGGCGTGGAGAAATCGAACTCGAAGGCGGTCACCTCGGCGATGCTCGGGGTGTTCCGGACCCGGGAGTCGACGCGGATGGAGTTCATGGAGCTGATCAAGCCGAACCTAAACATCGTGCGGTAGCCCCGGCGCCCGGCCGGGGATCAGCACCTCGGGCCTCAACCGCCTCCCGGGCAGCGAAGCAGAAGCACGAACACCGCGAACACGCCGGCGATCAGGACGAGCGAAAGCCAGTCACCCCCCATATTGTCCCACCGTTTTTCCCTTGGGTTTCCTTTCGCGGATCGCCCGGCGACCGCCGGGCGGCAGGTTCAGGTTCAACTGAAGGGCGATCGGTGTGAAGGACCGCCGCAGGAGGAGCCGCCCTGGGAGGGACTCCCTTTTGCGCGGAAGAGGGATATCCCCATTTTCTCCGTGCGGCCGCCGCATGCGGGGCATGCTTCCTCCTTCCCGGCGTCGGACAGGCGCCGGTACGATTCGAACTGCTGCCCGCAATCCCGGCATTTGTACTCGTACAGCGGCATGTTCTCCCACCCCCTACCGTTCGGCCACGCCCAGCTTTTTCAGAAAGGTCTCCATCAGGCACCAGTTCGTCCAGCCGGACTGGAACAGGTTCAACCCCACGAACACGGTGAACAGGAAAAACCAGGGGGATACATACCACCCCAGCCCGACACTTGCCAGCACGAACGTCCCCGCGATCACCCGGATCCACCGTTCTACCGTCATATCCTTTGCCCCTTGTCGCATCGCAATGCGGTCCCCCTTTTTGATGCCCCGGCCGGGGGCCGGTTGCGGGTCTCGGGATCAATTGAAGCATATCGGGTGCCAAATCTCTCCGCCCCGCCAGGGGACGCATAGTTGCCCGTACTATCTAATGATTTTTCTGTCCCCCCTGTCGACGGCCGATGCGGTGCAACGCCCTTCTGCAACAGGATGTGGCTCCATGGGAGGAAGCAACCCGGGATAAATCGGTTGATGGGGTATCACCCGGCGGGTAGAATGGCCCGACGGACATTCCGAAATGACCCCGAAATCGCACGCCAGCGGCAGCGAACCGCCGTCCCCGCAAACGGCCCGCACGGAACCCGGAAACCGTGTCCGTCCCGGTAAGGGGCCCGTACGGGAAGCGACCCCGTTCACGCGGGAAGAGTTCGACCGGTCGGGAGCCCGTCTGCTTCACGGGGGGCGATGGGGGAACGCGGACATCTCCCTGTTCCGAAAGGATGGGGCGTCATGGGTGGTGAAAGACTTCCGTCATTGCCCGCCCGGCGTCCGGCACACCTGGGGAATCTGCATGGCGGGCCGGGAACTTTCGGCCCTCCGGAGGCTATCGGGGATCCCGGGGTTCCCGCAGGACGCGTTCCGCCTGGACCGGTACGCCATCGCCTACCGGTTCGTCCCCGGCAACGAAATCGGACAGGGGGATCCGGACCTGCTGACCCCCGGATTCTTCGAATCCCTGGAGTCGCTCGTCGAACGGATGCACGAGCGGGACATCGCACACCTCGACATCCGGACGGGGGGTAACGTGCTGGTGACGGAAGAGGCGTCGCCTCTGATACTGGATTTCCAGTCCCACGTACGCCTGGGGGGTCTCCCCGGGTTCCTCCGCCGCATCCTGGTCGCCGTGGACCTGGCCGGGGTGTATAAACATTGGTCCATCCGGGCCCCCGGCAGCATGGGGGAGGAAAGGGAGGAGCACCTGCGCCGGATGAACACGTGGCGGCGGTACTGGATCCTGAAAGGGTACCTCGGGATAAAGCCCGGGCCGGCCCGTTCGACCGACGCCGGAGACGCGAAGGGAAAGGATTAGGAGGGGCCGTGTCCGCCCAACCGCTCCGGGAGATCCACCGTCTCTTCAATCACCCGGGTATCCGGGGTTTCCTCCGGAAATTCCGCGTTCCCCTCGCCGTTGCCGCCGGCATCCTTCTGATCGCGCGAGTCGACCCGGACTGGTTCCTTGCAGGCCTGGGGGTTTCTCTCGCGGGGGAGGCGATCCAGCTGTGGTGCTTCGGGACCCTCCACAAGAAGAAGGACCTCGCCGCGAACGGCCCTTACGCCCTGGTGAGGAACCCCATGTATCTCGGCCGGTACTTCCTGATCCTGGGCGCCCTGATGCTGGCGGGGATCCCGTGGTTTCTCGCCGTCTACACCATCCTGTACTATTTCTACATGCTGAACCGGGTGAAGCGGGAGGAAGAGACGTTGCGGGGGGTCTTCGGGAAGCAGTACGACGAGTATTGCGTCGAGGTCTCGCGCTTCCTCCCGTCGTTTCGCCCGTTCCGCGGGAACCCCGTGATGACCTTCCGGTGGGACCTGCTTCTGCGGAACAACGGGCACTGGAACTTCCTCGCCATGGCCGCTTTCTACGGGGTCGCCTGGGCGGTCACCTTCCTCCGGCGGTAAAGGGCTCTTCCCTCCGCCCCGATGCGGGTCCTGCTCCGCCGGGGTACCGCCCGCCGGGAAGGAACGGGGGCGCTCACGCGATTCCCAGCCGTTTCATCCGGCGCCAGAGGGTGGTGCGGTCCACCCCGAGCGCCGCGGCCGCGGCTCCCCGGTTCCACCGGTGTTCCTCGAGGGTGCCGACGATCCGCTCCCTCTCTCCCGTCGCGCCTTCCGCACCCGTCCCTTCCGTTCCCGTTCCGATCTCCCGTGGTGCGGCAAGGGCCGTTCCCGCGGGGGAAGACTCCTTCCCCCGCGGACGGTACGTCTCCCGGACCTCATCCGCCAGGTCCTCCACCGCGAGCACCGGTCCGCGGGCGCAGACCGAGCCCCGTTCCAGCACGTTTTCCAGTTCCCGGACGTTCCCGGGCCACGGGTACTCCATGAGGCACCGCATCGCCTCCGGGGAGACGGCGCGCACCCGGTCCATCCCCCGCCGCCGGAGCGCCTTCAGCACGTGCTCCACGAGCAGCGGGATGTCCTCGCGCCGCTCCCGCAGCGGCGGGACCGATATCGGGATCACGTTGAGGCGGTAAAACAGGTCTTCCCGGAAGCGGCCGGCGCGCATCCCTGCCTTCAGGTCCCGGTTCGTCGCTGCGATCACGCGCACGTCCACGGCCTGCGTCCGGCTGCTCCCCACGCGCTCGAACTCCCGGTCCTGGATCACGCGCAACAGCTTCACCTGCAGCGCCGGGGAGATCTCGCCGATCTCGTCGAGGAAGATCGTCCCCCCCTCCGCCGCCTCGAAACGCCCCACCTTGTCCGCGACGGCGCCGGTGAAGGCCCCCTTCACGTGGCCGAACATTTCCGACTCCAGCAGCGTCTCGGTGAGCGCGGCGCAGTTCACCTTGACGAAGGGCTTGTCGCGGCGCGGGGAGAGTTCGTGGATGGCCCGGGCGAACAGCCCCTTCCCCGTTCCGCTCTCCCCCGTGATCAGGACGGTGGAATCCGTGTCCTTCACCACCTCGACGAGGTCGAAGATCTGCCGGAGCCGTGGGGTCCTGCCGACGATGTCCCGGAAGGAAAACCGCCCCTTCCGCTCCTCGGCGATCCGCTCGATCTCCTCGAAGCTGCGGAAGGAGATGACGAACCCGTGGACCTCGCCGGGTTCGCTCTCGAAGAACGCCCAGCTGGCCGAGACCGGGACGACGCGGCCGTCCGCGCGGACCAGCGTACCCTCGACGTCGGTGCGCGGCTTCCCGCCCTCCGCCACCTCGCCCATCGGGCAGTCGTGCTGGAATGGGCCGAACGAGGCGCGAAGGACACCCCGGCAATCCAAACCGAGCGCCTCCCCCTCCGGAATCCCCACGAGGCGCGAAGCAGCCCGGTTGAAGGAAGCGATACGGTGGTCCTTCCCGACGGTGATCACCGCCTCGCTCAGGCTGTTGAGGATCGCCGCGAGCTTCCTCTCCCCGTCCAGCG
>JAGGAJ010000243.1 GCA_017889845.1 Deltaproteobacteria bacterium | reverse complement strand
CTTGGGTTCCGGGAACTTCTCCCGGATGTCCCGGGGGGAGAGGGGAAGCGGGCTCTCCGAAAGGATCCGCAGGATCTCCTGCCGGCCGCGCGTGACCGCACGCCCCATACGGCGCAACGTTTCCGAATGGCTACCCATGCCCAGCCCCATATTGCGAATATATTGCATGCGCAAAACAGTTGCAAGGTGCTGCGCGAACCGCCGCTTCGGTACCGGCATCTAAAGTCCATAATTCCTGTAGGAGGAGAGCATGAGGCCACGCGTTGCGCTGTTCCTGCTTCTCGTGCTGCCGGCTCTGCGGGCGACCGGGACCGATGCCTGGGCAGGCTCCCGGATGGCTCCGTTCCGCATCGCCGCGGAGGATGGAGGCAACGGGAATGTCAACATCAACATCATCGTGCGGCAGGTATCCTTCACCCCCGCCGTAGCCCACGTGGGCGACGCGGTCCGGATCGAGGTAGTCATCGAGGACGTAGACGAAGGGTACCGGACGATCCCGTCGAGGATCCTGGCGAACGGGAAACAGGTGGCCAGCAAGTTGTTCACGTTCGGCTTCAGCAAGGGTAACCGCACTTACAGGGAAACGTTCCTCTGGGACACGAAGGGTGCGGCTCCCGGTGAATACAAAATCAAGGCGGATTACTTCCTCCGGGAGGATTCCTCGGAGTTCGACAACGAGATGACGGTGACCCAGCCGCTGGTCCTCGTGCCTGCCGGCGCCCCCTTTCCGGACGGGAAACCCGCGGGGGGAACCGCGACGGAGACGGATCCGCGGTGGAAGGGCGAACGGGCCGGCGGGTGAACGGGAACCGCGGCCGGCCGGGAGTGCATCCATAACGGAAACGTTTCCGGATCGGAGGACCCCGTGAGAACCTTTCTTGCGATTGCGCTGACCCTGACGGCGGGATTCGCCTCCCTGTGGTTGTGGGGGGCGAGACATGCCCATCGCGTGGCGGCCGCTTCCTCGAGCCAGATCTTCATCCACGGTACGCCGGTGTGCGTCACCCAGCGCGGGGGTGAGATCGAAGCCGCGGTCGGCGTCTGCGGGCATTTTTCCGGCAACCCCCACGGGGAGCCCGAACGGTTTCACGGAGCGAACCCCCTCCCCGGGAAGCCGCACGGGGGTCTCCCGCCCGGACACCCCCCGGTAGACGAGGGACCGCTCCCGGCTCCGGAGACAGGGAGAAGGACGCTGATCTAGTGCACCGTCTCACAAAACAGTAGCCCCGCCGCCGCCCAGCCGGGGCGCGGAACGGCTTTTCGTGTTTCGCAACTCCTCGTGCCCCCTCGGGATTCCGGTCCCGGGGGGCGTTTTTTTTCCTCCTCCGCCGGAATGTCCTGTTAAAATGACGCAGGTGACGGGGTGACGTTCTATTCGGACATAAGTCAGGTCTACGATGACCTCTTCCCGGTTTCGCCGGAGCAGGGGGAACTTCTCGACGCCCTGGCGGGGAACGATACGGTGCGTTCCGTGACCGACTGCGGGTGCGGGACGGGGGCGCAACTCCTTCCTTTCGCCGCCGCGGGACTGGCCTGCCTCGGATTCGATCCCGACCCCTCCCTGATCGCGATCGCCCGCCGGAAGCTGGCCGCGTTCCCGAGAACACGGGCCGAGGTCGGGGGCTTCGCGGACCTCCCTCGCCTGGCCTCGTCCCCTTCGGACCTGCTGATGTGCCTGGGAAACTCCCTCGTGCACGTTCCGCAGACGGAGGTGTCCCGCTTCCTCTCGGACGCGGCGAAGGCGTTGAATCCGGCGGGAACCGTGCTGCTGCAGATCCTGAACTACGAGGTGCTCCGGAAAGCCGGCGTAACGGATCTCCCCCTGCTCCGCGCTTCGGAGCAGGCGGTGGAGTTCCGCCGCCGGTACGAATGGGAGAGCGACCGGAAGGTGCGGTTCCACACTGCTCTCCGGCTTCCCACGGCGGACGGCCCGCGGATCCTGCGGAACGAGATCCCCCTCTATCCCGTCTACCCGGACGAACTCTGGGAAATGCTGGCGGAGGCGGGATTCGGGGAGATCCGCTTCCACGGAGACTTCGCCCGGACCGACTTTTCCCCCGCGTCCGAGGCACTAGTGTGCCTGGCGAGGAAGACGTGAGCGGACGGCCGTATCGCCGGGGGCTGTTCCCGCTCTTCGCCGCCGCCACCATTGTCGTCGCGGGGTGGGGCGTCGCGCGGGCGGTCCTGGCCGAGAACCGGCACCAGCTGTCCCCCCCGACCCGCTCCGCGCCCGAGGCGGGGCACAAGGTAGCCGCGGAACACGGCTTCACGCCGAAGGCCTTGTACGCCCTCGTCCAGGCGGGGAGGCAGGACGCCGTGCTCGCCGACGGTACGCGGGTTTCCCTGACGCTGAACGAGGAACTCCAGGCGCGGATCTTCGAGCTGTTCCGGTGCTTCGATCCGCCCTACGGCGTCTTCGCGGCCATGGAGCCCGACACCGGGCGCGTGCTCGCCCTCGTCGGATACCGGCGGGGCGGAGAGCCGGACCCGTGGCTGGCGCTGAAAGCGATCTATCCAGCGGCCTCCCTGATCAAGGTGATCACCGCCTCCGCCGCCATCGAGCGGGGGAATGTCTCGCCGGACGAGGAGTTCAGCTACCGCGGGGGGATATACGGGATCAGCCGCCGCGGCCTCCACGCCAGGGACGGCAGGGGTGTTCCGAAGATGTCTCTCGAGGAGGCGATCGC
>JAGGAJ010000242.1 GCA_017889845.1 Deltaproteobacteria bacterium | reverse complement strand
GCGCGGGGAGCCGGTGCGCGGCGCCACGATCACCGGGAACGGCCCCGAGGTCCTCTCGATGATCGACCGCGTCGGGTCCGACCTGGGGTTCGGGATCGGGACGTGCGGGAAGGACGGACAGGGCGTCCCGGTCGGCGACGCCCAGCCGACCCTCTCCATCGGTCCGCCCTACATCACCGTGGGGTGATTACGTAAGGAGGGAGAGCCCCGGGCCCCGGTCTTCTCCGCGCCGGGAGTACTCCTCCGCGCACGCTTCCTGCGTGTCCGCCCGGTTCCGGTTGATCGGGTCGTACCCGTCGATCAGCACCGGCACGATCCGCCCGTCCAGGGAGCCGTTCGTGGCGAACTCCCGCAGGATCCCGATCGTCCCGTCCCGCAGCACCCCCCGCCGGTACGGCCGGTTCTCCGTGAGGGCGGTGAACACGTCCGCCACGGCGAGGATCCGGGATCCGAGCGGGAGGGAGTCCCCGCGGTGGTGGAAGGGGTAGCCGTTCCCGTCCATCCGCTCATGGTGGAAAGCCGCCCACCGGCTGATCTCCTCGAATCCCCCGATGTTCTCGAGGATCCGGAAGGTGTGGTAGGCATGCCCCCGGATGACGTCGAACTCGGAGGAACTCAGGCGCGCGGGCTTCTCCAGGATCGCATTGGGCACCGCCACCTTCCCCAGGTCGTGTAGGTGGCCGGCGATCCGGATGAGGCGGCACTCCCGCTCCTCGAAGAGCAGGCGCCGCGCGAGGTGCTCCGCCGTGGACGCCACGCCGCTGGAGTGCGTGGCGGTGTAGGAACTGCGGAAGTCCACGACGCGGGAGAGGATCTGCCCGATCTGCTCCAGGCTGTCCAGCGGGAGGATCACCCGGGGCCACTCCACCATTCCGGAGATGACGGAGCCGACGCGCGGCGAAACCGCGTCGAGCCAGAACGACTCGATGCCGGAGAAGGCGTGGAAGGAGTCGGCCAGGTCGGGGGAGAACTGCTCCCCGGAGAGCCGGTCCACCTCCGCGACGATCCGCGGCACCTGCCCGAGTACGCCGGCGTCCCGCCGGATCATCCGCTCCACCGTGTCGGCCAGGTGCACGGCGTTCGCGGACAGGCGCACGGGACCCGGCACTCCCTCCCAGCCGTCCCGGGCGTTCCACGGCTTGTGGTGGTACCGCACGATCTCGGAGGTCGTGCGGAACAGGTCGAAGCGGCCGAGCAGCTGCGCACCGATGCGCACGTGGGAGTCCAGGTCCTCCATGTCCCCCAGCATCGTGTCGACCCGCTCCTCCACGGACAGCATGCCGATGTCGTGGAGGGCAGCGGCGTAGAGCAGGTCGGACTGCTCTTCCAGGGTCCGCGCCATCGGGAGGGTGAGGCGCAAGGCGATGTACGCCACCCGCTGCTGGTGATCCACGGCGGCATGGTGCACCAGGTCGAGGGCATCGGAGAGGGAGAGGACGAGGTTCTGGAGGAGCACGACGGGGTCGCGGATCATCCGGCGGCACCCTTTCCCGGCGGTATCTGCCCGATCTCCAGTGTACGGCCTCCGCGGCCGGATGAAACCGGAAATCTTCCTACCGGCGGCGGCCCCACGCGCCCGCGCCGGCCCTCCTTGCCTTTCCGCCGGCAGGCGATAGAATGCGCCATGGTCGCCAGGATCCTCGAAGCCATCGCCGGTTTCGTGATCTACGTCATCTCCTCGATGGGCCTGCCCGGGATCGTCCTCCTGATGGGGATCGAGTCCGCGTGCATCCCCCTCCCCTCGGAAGTGATCATGCCGTTCTCCGGATACCTCGTGCACAAGGGCGTCCACTCGCTGTGGGAGGTCTCCCTGGCGGGCGCCCTCGGGTGCGTCGTGGGATCGATCCCCGCCTACTACCTCGGGATGTACGGCGGCCGGCCGCTGATCGAGCGGTACGGCAAGTACGTCCTCATGTCCCGCCAGGACCTCGACATGGCGGACCGCTGGTTCGCCCGCCACGGGGAGGCGACCGTCTTCATCGCCCGCCTCCTGCCCGTGATCCGCACCTTCATCGCCTTCCCGGCCGGCGTGGCCCGGATGGACATGCGGCGCTTCATCCTCTACACCTTCGCCGGGTCCCTCCCGTGGTGTCTCGGGCTCGCGTACATCGGTATGGTGATGGGGGAGAATTGGCCGATCCTGAGGGAATATTTCCACCGCTTCGACCTGGTCATCGGCGCGGTGATCGTCGCGGGGGTCGTCTGGTACGTCCGGCGCCACCTGCGGCACCGCGCGGAAGGCTAGCTGGCCCGCCCCTGTTCCGTCACGACTCGGGCGGAACGTCCTCCCGCAGGAGCCGCATCACCCGGAACGCCTCGGCGTATTCCGGCCGGCGCGCCCTCCCTTTCCCGCCCGTCCTGCGCGCGGGGGCCCGACTCGCCTCGTCCAACGCCCACCCGCGTATCCGCGGGGAGAGATCCCTTTCCCCCAGCTGGCTCCGGTGCGTCTTGAGCGCCGTAAGCTTCGCCCCGATCGTTCCCGTCACGTCGATCCAGGTGTTCGGGGAGTGGGTGGAACTGACGTATACGGCGTGGACCTTGTGGGGCCGCCCCGCGTCCGGCCAGAGGAGCCGCATCTCCGCGCACGGGAAGACCGCATCGAGCGCCGCCTGCCCCGCCGCCCGGTGGTCGGGGTGGTTCACGTACTGGTCCCCGAAGAAGAGTGCCTGGGGATCGTTGCACAGGACGACTTCCGGC
>JAGGAJ010000025.1 GCA_017889845.1 Deltaproteobacteria bacterium | reverse complement strand
CTCCCGAAGCAGCCGGTCGACGATGATCTCGAGGTGGAGCTCGCCCATCCCGGAGATCAGGGTCTGCCCCGTCTCCTCGTCGTTGCGCACGTGGAAGGAGGGGTCCTCCATCATCAGTTTCTGGAGGGAGAAGCCGAGCTTCTCCTGGTCCGCCTTGGTCTTCGGTTCGATGGCGATGGCGATGACCGGCTCGGGTGCCTGGATGGACTCGAGGACGATCTCGTGCTCCTGGTCGCACAGGGTGTCGCCCGTGTAGGCGGTCTTCAGGCCCACCACCGCGGCGATTTCCCCGGCGTAAATGCTCTTGATCTCCTCCCGCTTGTTCGCGTGCATCTTGAGGAGCCGCCCGATGCGTTCCTTCTTCTGGCGGGTGGGGTTGTAGACGTGATCGCCGGAGTCCAGCGTGCCGGAGTAGACCCGGATGAAGGTGAGGTGGCCGACGAAGGGGTCGTTCATGATCTTGAACGCGAGAGCCGAGAACGGGTCGTCGTCGCTGGCCTTCCGCACCGCCTCGGAGTTGTCCCGGGGGTTCAGGCCGATCACCGGCGGGATGTCCACGGGGGAGGGAAGGTAGTCCACCACCGCGTCGAGGAGCGGCTGGACGCCCTTGTTCCGGAACGCCGTGCCGCAGACGACGGGCGTGATCCGGATGCCGATGGTGGCGAGCCGGATGGCTTCGACGAGCTCCGCCACCTCGATCTCCTCGCCCAGCAGGTATTTCTCCAGGAGCTTGTCGTTCACGTCCGCAACCGATTCGAGGAGCTTCTCCCTGGCGCCGGAAACCGCCTCGGACATGTCGGCCGGCACCGGCTCCTCGTGGAACTTCGCGCCGAGGGTGTCCTCCTCCCAGACCAGGGCTTTCATGCGGACCAGGTCGACGATTCCGCGGAAGCCATCCTCCTTTCCCAGGGGGAGCTGGATGGGCACGGGGTTCGCGGCGAGCCGCTCCTTCATCATCCGGACGACCCGGTGGAAATCGGCGCCGGTCCGGTCCATCTTGTTCACCATGGCGATCCGGGGGACGCGGTACTTGTCGGCCTGCCGCCAGACCGTCTCGGACTGGGGCTCCACGCCTCCCACGGCGCAGAACACCGCAACCGCCCCGTCGAGAACGCGCAGCGAACGCTCGACCTCGATGGTGAAGTCGACGTGCCCCGGCGTGTCGATGATGTTGACCCGGTGGTTCCGCCAGAAGCAGGTGGTGGCGGCGGAGGTGATGGTGATCCCCCGCTCCTGCTCCTGTTCCATCCAGTCCATCGTTGCGGTGCCGTCGTGAACTTCCCCCATCTTGTGGGAGACGCCCGTGTAGTAGAGGATCCGCTCGGTGGTCGTGGTCTTCCCGGCGTCGATGTGCGCCATGATCCCGATGTTCCGGGTCTTGTCGAGAGGCGATACCCTGGACACGCGCGTTTCCTTCTCCGGCCCCTGCAGGCCTACCAGCGGTAGTGCGCGAAGGCCTTGTTGGCCTCCGCCATCTTGTGGGTGTCTTCCTTCTTCTTGATCGTCGTGCCGCGGTTGTGGAAGGCGTCCAGGAGCTCCGCGGACAGGCGCGCCTGCATCGTCTTCTCGCTCCGGTCCCGGGCGAAGCCGACCAGCCAGCGGATGGAGAGGGAGAGGCGGCGCTCCGGCCGGATCTCTACGGGGACCTGGTAGGTGGCGCCGCCGACCCGGCGGGACTTGACCTCGACCACCGGCTTGACGTTCTCCACCGCTTTCTTGAGGACCGCCACCGGATCCTCCTTTGTCTTCTCCTTCAGGATGTCCATCGACCCGTAGACGATGTTCTCGGCGACCCGCGCCTTCCCCTGCAGCATGATGGCGTGGATCATTTTCGCCACGAGCACGTCGCCGTACACGGGATCCGGCTGGACGACCCTCCTGGAAACGTAGCCTCTCCTTGGCATGCGCAAGAACCTCCTCGTCCGTTTGCCGCGGACTTCTCCGGAAACACAAGACTCCGGTGTCCGCCGCACGCCGCGCGGGGCGGGACCGGAACCACCGCTGTTTTACCCTTCCCGGCAGGCCCGCCGGGGACCGGATGGAACTACCGTTCCGATAGTCGGGAAGCTATTTGGGTCGCTTGGTGCCGTACTTCGACCGCGACTTCCGTCTGTCCTGGACGCCGACGGAATCCAGCTTCCCGCGGATGATGTGGTAGCGAACGCCGGGGAGGTCCTTCACGCGCCCCCCCCGGATCATGACCACGGAGTGCTCCTGGAGGTTGTGCCCCTCGCCCGGGATGTACACCGTCACCTCGACGCCGTTGGTGAGGCGCACCCTCGCCACCTTCCGGAGGGCGGAGTTCGGCTTCTTCGGCGTCGTGGTGTACACGCGGAGGCAGACCCCCCGCTTCTGGGGGCAGCGTTCGAGCGCCGGGGAGTTGCTCTTGTTGGCGATCGCCTCCCGCCCCTTCCGGACCAGCTGGTTGATCGTGGGCATTCCCTCTTCCCTTCCGTTGAACGGACTCTCCCTTGCTTACCGGACGAAAGTAATCTTTATAGCAACGGTTTCCCGCCCTGTCAACGACTTTCTTCCTCGTCCCGGGGCAGCTCCTCCGGCTCCGGCAGGGGCAGCGGCTCGACCACCAGGGGCGGGTCGGACTCGAAATCCACCTCCCGGTAGCTGCTTCCCCCCGTCCCGGCAGGGATGAGGCGGCCCATGATGACGTTCTCCTTCAGGCCGGCCAGGAAGTCCACCCGTCCGTGGACCGCGGCGTCTGTGAGGATCTTCGTCGTCTCCTGGAACGAGGCGGCGGAGATCCACGACTCCGTGGAGAGGGACGCCTTGGTGATCCCGAGGAGTTGGGGCTCGGCCTTGGCGGGCTTCCCCTTCCTGTCCTTCACCACCCTCTCGTTCTCGTCCCGGAAGATCCACTTCTCCACGCTCTGCCCCACGAGGAAGGCGGTGTCCCCGGGATCGGCGATCTTCACCCGGCGCAGCATCTGCCGGACGATCGTTTCGATGTGCTTGTCGTTGATCCGCACGCCCTGGAGCCGGTACACCTCCTGGATCTCGTTCACCAGGAACCGGGCCAGCTCCTTGTCTCCCAGGACGCGCAGGATGTCGTGGGGGTTCGGCGACCCGTCCATGAGGGCCTCCCCGGCCCGGACCCGTTCCCCGTCGTGCACGGTGATGTGCTTTCCCCGCGGGATGGTGTACTCCCTGGGCTCCCCGACCTCGGGGACCACGTGGATCTTCCTCTTCCCCTTGAAGTCCTTCCCCAGCCGGACGACGCCGTCGATCTCGGAGATGAGGGCGTACTCCTTCGGCTTGCGCGCCTCGAACAGCTCGGCCACCCGCGGGAGTCCTCCCGTGATGTCCTTGGTCTTGGTCGTTTCCCGCGGGATCTTCGCGATGATGTCCCCGGCCTGGACCTTCTGCCCCTCGTCCACGAGGATGTTCGAACCGATGGGGAGGAGGTAGCGCGCCTCGCTCGCGGAACCGGGGAGTTTCCGGGTCGTCCGGCTCCCCTCTTCCTTGATGGAGATGCGGGGACGGGCGTCCGGGTCCTTGGACTCGCTGATGACGCGGGTGGAGCGGCCGGTCACCTCGTCGACCTGCTCCCGCATGGTCACGCCCTCGATGATGTCGCCGAACTTGATCTCCCCGCCCACCTCGGTGAGGATCGGGATGTTGTACGGATCCCACTCCGCCAGGCGGGTGCCGTCCTTCACCTTGTCCCCGTCGGCGACCATCAGGACGGCTCCGTACGGGATCTGGTACTTCTCGCGCTCCCGGTTGTTCTCGTCCACCAGGACGAGGAACCCGTTCCGGTTCATCGCCACGAGGTTCTTCTCGCGGTTGCGCACCGCCACGATGCCCTGGAACTTGATGCGCCCCGACTGCTTGGACTGGTGGGAACTCTGCGCGACGGACCCCGCGGTGGCGATGCCCCCGATGTGGAAGGTCCGCATGGTCAGCTGGGTGCCCGGCTCGCCGATGGACTGGGCGGAGATGATCCCCACCGCCTCCCCGATGGCCACCATCTTCCCGCGGGCGAGGTCGCGCCCGTAGCAGAAGGCGCACACGCCCCGCTTGCTCTCGCAGGTGAGCACGGAGCGGATCTTCACTTCGTCCAGCCCCGACATCTCGATCTGCTGGGCCACCTCCTCGGTGATCTCCTCGTTGGCCCCGACCAGCAGGTGCTCCTCGACGTCGTATACGTCCTCGATGGCCACGCGGCCGAGGATCCGGTCGGCCAGCCGGTCGATGATTTCGCCGCCCTCGATGAGGGCCCGGACACCGATGCCGTCGAGCGTCTGGCAGTCCTCTTCCACGACGATGCAATCCTGCGCCACGTCCACCAGGCGCCTCGTGAGGTACCCGGAGTTGGCGGTCTTGAGGGCCGTGTCCGCGAGGCCTTTCCGGGCGCCGTGCGTGGAGATGAAGTACTCGCCCACGGACAGTCCCTCGCGGAAATTCGACCGGATCGGCGTCTCGATGATCTCCCCCGACGGCTTCGCCATGAGCCCGCGCATGCCTGCGAGCTGCATCATCTGCTTGTCGGAGCCGCGCGCCCCGGAGTCGGCCATCATGTAGATGGGGTTGAAGCTGGGGACCTTTCTCTCCTTCCCGTCCTTCCCCCGGACGGTCTCGGTCCCCATCTCCTTGAGCATTTCCTTGGCGATCCGCTCGGTGGCGGCCGACCAGATGTCGACCACCTTGTTGTACCGTTCCCCGGGGGTGATGAGTCCCTCCACGTGCTCGTTGATGACCTTGTTCAGGTTCTCGGAGGCGGTATCCAGGATCGCCTTCTTGCTCGTAGGGATGACCATGTCGTTGATGCAGATGGAGATCCCCGAGAGGGTGGCGTACTGGAACCCGAGGTTCTTCAGCTGGTCCGCCAGGATGACGGTCGCCTTCTGTCCGCAGTTCCTGTAGGTGACGTCGATGAGCTCGGCGAGGTCCTTCTTCTTCATCACCTTGTTGACGTACTCGAAGGGGACCTCCTTCGGGACCACCTCGTACAGGAGGACGCGGCCGACGGTGGTGTCCACCGTCTGGCCTCCGACGCGCACCCGGATCGCCGCCTGGAGCTCCACCGCGCCGCCGTCGTAGGCGATGCGGACCTCCTCGGGGCCGGAGAACCGCCTCTCCTGTCCCTTGCGTCCCTCGCGGAGCCGGGTCAGGTAGTAGATCCCCAGGACGATGTCCTGGGACGGCCCGATCACCGGCTTGCCGTGCGCCGGAGAGAGGATGTTGTTCGTGGACATCATGAGGACCCGGGCCTCCATCTGCGCCTCCACCGAGAGGGGCACGTGGACGGCCATCTGGTCCCCGTCGAAGTCGGCGTTGAAGGCGAAGCACACCAGGGGATGCAGCTGGATCGCCTTCCCCTCGATGAGCACGGGCTCGAACGCCTGGATTCCGAGCCGGTGGAGCGTCGGGGCCCGGTTCAGCATCACGGGGAGCTGGCGGATGACGTCGTCGAGGGCGTCCCAGACTTCCCGCTTTTCCTTCTCCACCATCTTCTTCGCCTGCTTGATGGTGGTGGCGTGTCCGGCTTCCTCCAGCTTGTTGAAGATGAACGGCTTGAACAGCTCCAGGGCCATCTTCTTGGGGAGGCCGCACTGGTGGAGCTTCAGCTCCGGACCGACGACGATCACCGACCGCCCGGAGTAGTCGACGCGCTTCCCGAGGAGGTTCTGGCGGAACCGCCCGCCCTTCCCCTTCAGCATGTCGGAGAGGGACTTCAGCGGCCGCTTGTTCGACCCGGTGATCAGTTTCCCGCGCCGCCCGTTGTCGAAGAGGGCGTCCACCGACTCCTGCAGCATGCGCTTCTCGTTCCGGATGATGATCTCCGGGGCGGAGAGGTCGAGCAGGCGCTTGAGCCGGTTGTTCCGGTTGATCACCCGGCGGTACAGGTCGTTGAGGTCCGAGGTGGCAAACCGCCCTCCGTCCAGGGGCACCAGGGGCCGCAGGTCGGGCGGCAGCACGGGGATCACGTCCTGGACCATCCACTCCGGCCGCTGCCCGCTGTCGCGGAACGCCTCGACGATCTTCAGGCGCTTGGAGATCTTCTTCTTTTTCGCCTCGGAGGCCGTGTCCGCCATCTCCTTCCGCAGCGTCTCGGACAGCTTTTCCAGGTTCAGCTCCGCCAGGAGGATCTTGATCGCCTCCGCGCCCATCCCCACGCGGAACCGCTCCTTCAGGAGTTCCAGCTTCTCCTTGTCCCCCTTGAACTTCTCCCGGAACTCGTCGACCTTTTCGCGGTACTTCCCCTCGGACAGGACTTCCTGCTTCTGGACGTCCGTCTCCCACGGGTCGAGGACGATGTACTTCTCGAAGTAGATGACCGCCTCGATGT
The DNA here is from genome assembly GCA_017889845.1 of Deltaproteobacteria bacterium. Classification (GTDB taxonomy): domain Bacteria; phylum Desulfobacterota; class Deferrimicrobia; order Deferrimicrobiales; family Deferrimicrobiaceae; genus JAGGAJ01. The sequence continues at coordinate 8,270 of JAGGAJ010000025.1, read as the reverse complement.
CCTTCATCGGCATGTCGAGGATGGTGGCGATGCGGCTGGGCAGGCTCTTGAGGAACCAGATGTGGGCCACCGGGGAGGCCAGCTCGATGTGTCCCATCCGCTCCCGGCGGACCTTCGACTGGATCACTTCGACGCCGCACTTCTCGCAGACGATACCGCGGTGCTTCATCCGCTTGTACTTGCCGCAGTTGCACTCGTAGTCCTTGATCGGGCCGAAGATCTTCGCGCAGAACAGTCCGTCCCGCTCGGGCTTGAAGGTGCGGTAGTTCAGCGTCTCCGGCTTCTTCACCTCCCCGTGCGACCACTTGCGGATCTGCTCGGGCGAGGCGATGGAAATGCGGATCCCCGAGAAATAGAGGGGGTCCTTGGGCTTCTCGGCGCGGGTGAACAGGTCTTCCACGGATGCCTCCCGGTATCTCTACCCGTTTCGGGTTTCCTACGGGTTCTCGTCGCTGATGAGCTCGACGTCCAGGCCGAGGGCCTGGAGTTCCTTGATCAGCACGTTGAACGATTCCGGCAGCCCGGGCTCGAGGGAGAAGTTCCCCTTTACGATGGCCTCGTACATCCTTGCGCGGCCGGGCACGTCGTCCGACTTCACGGTGAGGAACTCCTGGAGCGTGAAGGCGGCTCCGTATGCCTCGAGGGCCCAGACCTCCATCTCCCCGAGCCGCTGCCCGCCGAACTGCGCCTTCCCGCCCAGGGGTTGCTGGGTGACCAGGGAATACGGGCCGGTGGACCGGGCGTGGATCTTGTCGTCCACCAGGTGGTGGAGCTTCAGCATGTACATGGAGCCGATGGTGACCTGCTGCTGGAACTGCGTACCGTTCCTTCCGTCGTACAGCGTGGTCTGCCCGCTTTCCGGGAGCCCGGCGTAGCGGAGGTAGTCCTTGATCTCCCGCTCCGTCGCCCCGCTGAACACGGGGGAGGCGAGGAACACGCCGCCGTTCATCCGCCTCGCCATCTCGCGGACCTCGTCCTCCGAGAGTCCCTTCAGGTACGCCTGGAAGCGGTCGGAGCTGTAGATCTTCCCGAGCCAGTCCCGGACCGCCTTGGCGCTGAACTCCTTCTCCACCATGTGCTGGATCTGGTCCCCCAAGCCCCGGGCCGCCCAGCCGAGGTGCGCCTCCATGATCTGTCCCACGTTCATCCGGGACGGGACCCCCAGCGGATTGAGCACAATGTCCACCGGGGTTCCGTCGGCGGTGTACGGCATGTCCTCCTCCGGCAGGATCCGGGAGATGACGCCCTTGTTGCCGTGGCGGCCCGCCATCTTGTCCCCCACGGAGAGCTTCCGCTTCATCGCGATGAATGCCTTGACCATCTTGAGGACCCCGGGGGGGAGCTCGTCGCCCCGGCGGATCCGGGAGATCTTCTCGTCGAACAGCGCCTTGACCACGCCGATCTGGTCCTGGGCCACACGGTATATGTCGGAGAGCCGGTCCTTCAGTTCCGGGTCCTCCTCCACGCCGATCTCGGCCCAGCGCTCCTTCGGGATCTCCTCGAGGACTTCCCCGGTGATCTTCTTCTTCTTCGCGAGCAGGACCTCCCCCCGGTCCTCGGACGTCAGGCGGACCGCCGAGGTCTTTCCGAGGAGCTGCGTCCTCAGTTTCCCGAACGCGGTCTCCAGGATGATCCGTATCTCGTCCTCCTGGTCGCGGTGCAGCCGGTCGAGCTCCCGCTCCTCGAGCATCTGGGCGCGGTCGTCCTTTTCCCCCCCCTTCCGGGTGAACACCTTGGCGTCGATGACGATCCCCTCGATCCCCGGCGGAACGCGCAGGGACGAGTCCTTCACGTCCCCCGCCTTGTCCCCGAAGATCGCACGCAGGAGTTTTTCCTCCGGGGAGAGCTGGGTCTCCCCCTTCGGCGTCACCTTCCCCACGAGGATGTCCATGGGTTTCACGCGGGCGCCGATGCGGATGATGCCGCTCTCGTCGAGGTCCCTCAGGGACTCCTCGCTGATGTTCGGGATGTCCGCCGTGATCTCCTCCTTGCCGAGCTTGGTCTCGCGGGCGATGCACTCGAACTCCTCGATGTGGATCGAGGTGAAGATGTCCTCCTTGACGATCTTCTCGGAGATCAGGATGGAGTCCTCGAAGTTGTACCCGCCCCACGGCATGAAGGCCACCAGGACGTTCCGGCCGAGGGAGAGCTCCCCCTCGGAGGTGGCCGGGCCATCCGCGATCACCTCCCCCGCCTGGACCTTCTGGCCGAGGGTGACGATCGGCTTCTGGTTGATGCAGGTGTTCTGGTTGGAGCGCCGGAACTTCACCAGCGTGTAGATGTCGGCCCCGTACTTCCCGGAGGCGTCCGGCTCCTCGGAGCGGATGACGATCCGGCGGGCGTCGACGGATTCGACCGTGCCGCCGCGGCGCGCCACCACCGCCGCCCCGGAATCCCGCGCCACCACCGCCTCCATCCCGGTCCCCACGTAGGGGGGCTCGGTGCGGAGGAGGGGCACCGCCTGCCGCTGCATGTTGGACCCCATGAGGGCCCGGTTCGCGTCGTCGTGCTCGAGGAACGGGATGAGGGAGGCGGCCACCGAAACCAGCTGGTTCGGCGACACGTCCATCAGGGTGACGTCCGGGGAGCGCAACATGGCGAAATCGCCTCCCTTCCGGGCGATCACGACGTCCTGGAGGAACTTCCCGGTGACGGAGTCCACGGCGGCGTTCGCCTGGGCGATGACGTGCCGTTCCTCCTCCATCGCGGAGAGGAAGACGATGTCCCGCGTCACCGTCGAGTTCCGTACGACGCGGTACGGGGTCTCGATGAACCCGAACTCGTTGATCCGCGCGAAGGTGGACAGCGACGCGATGAGCCCGATGTTCGGCCCTTCCGGGGTCTCGATCGGGCAGATTCGCCCGTAATGCGTCGGGTGGACGTCGCGGACCTCGAACCCCGCGCGTTCACGGGTCAGGCCGCCGGGCCCGAGGGCGGAGACGCGCCGCTTGTGCGTCACCTCGGAGAGCGGGTTGGTCTGGTCCATGAACTGCGACAGCTGCGACGACCCGAAGAACTCCTTGATCACCGCGGAGACGGGCTTCGCGTTGATGATGTCGTGGGGCATCAGCGTCTCGATGTCCTGGAGTCCCATCTTCTCCCGGATGGCCCGTTCGACGCGGATCAGTCCCATGCGGAACTGGTTCTCGATGAGCTCGCCCACGGTCCGGACGCGCCGGTTCCCCAGGTTGTCGATGTCGTCCGCCTCGCCGATCCCGTTCTTCAGGCTGATGAGATACCGGACCACCCGCAGGATGTCCTCCTGGGTGAGCACGGTGTTCTCCAGCTCCCCTTCCGTGATCCCGAGTTTGTGGTTGAGCTTCAGGCGCCCCACCCTGGAGAGGCTGTACCGCTCCGGGTTGAAGAACATGTTCTGGAAGAGCGATTCGGCCGCATCCTTCGTGGGCGGATCCCCGGGGCGCATCTTCTTGTAGATCTCCTTCAACGCCTCGTCGCGACCCCGGATCTTGTCTGTGACCAATCCCTCCCATATCGCCCGGTCGGAATTCTCCATGGTGAAGACGGAGAGGCTCCGTACCTTCTTCTCCCGCAGGACCGCGAGCATTTCCTCCGTGACCTGCTGCCCGCACTCGACGAGCACTTCCCCGGTTCCCGGGTCCGCCACGTCGGAAACGACCACCTTCCCGGTCAGTTCCTCGACCGGGAGGGTGATGCGCCCGAATTTCAGTCCTTCCCGGGCGTACCGCTCCACCCGTTTCTTGGATACCTTGATCCCCTTCTTGAAGGCCATCTCGCCGGGGCGGTCCGGGTGCGGAACATTGATGAGCATCTTCAGCCCCACCATCAGCTCCGGCCGGAACTCCTTGCTGCACTTGTCCCCGTCGATGTCCACCTCCTCCACGTCGTAGAAGGTGCGCAGGAGGTCCTCCGTGCTGCGCCCGAAGGCCCGCAGCAGCACGGCGATGGGGAACTTCCGCTTCCGGTCGATCTTGATGAAGAGCTGGTCCTTGTGATCGAACTCGAAGTCGAGCCAGGACCCGCGGTACGGTATGATCCGGGCGGAAAAGAGCACCTTCCCGGAGGCGTGGGAGCGCCCCTTGTCGTGCTCGAAGAACACGCCCGGCGAACGGTGCAGCTGGCTGACGATGACCCGCTCGGTGCCGTTGATGATGAAGGTGGCCCGCTCCGACATCAGCGGGATCTCGCCGAAGAATACCTCCTGCTCCTTCACGTCGCGGATCGTCCGCGCCGCCGTCTTCTCGTCCACGTCGAAGATCACGAGCTGGACGGTCACCTTGATGGGGGCGGCGAACGTCATCCCGCGCTCGCGGCACTCCTCCTCGGACCACTTCGGCTCGCCGATGGCGTAGGAGAGGAACTCCAGGGAAGCGCGGCCGTTGTAGTCCGTGACGGGGAATATGCCGCGGAAGACCGCCTGAAGCCCCAGTTCCCGCCGCTTCTCGGGCGGCACGTCGGCCTGCAGGAAGTCTTTGTACGACTGCTGCTGGACCTCGATGAGGTTCGGTATCTCCTGGACCTTCTCGTTCTTCGAGAAGTCGACCCGCTTGATCCGGTTCCGGTAATCCAGATAGGCCATCGTGTCACCCCGGGGGTAGAGCAATGGATGATGCGGGGGGCGGAACGGCGCGCCCCCCGCGGTTGGGTACGCTGGCGACGGCGGCTACTTGATCTCCGCGGTCCCCCCGGCGTCTGCGATCTTCTTCTTCATGTCCTCGGCGTCCTTCTTGGCCACCCCCTCCTTCAGCGGCTTGGGCACGCCCTCGACCAGGTCCTTGGCCTCCTTCAGGCCCAGGCCGGTGAGTTCGCGGACCACCTTGATGACCTGGATCTTGTTGGCGCCGAACCCGGTCAGGACGACGTCGAACTCCGTCTTCTCCTCGGCGACCGCGGCGGCCGCGCCGGGTGCCGCGCCGGGTGCCGCGAAGGCCATGGCCGGTGCCGCCGCCGTCACTCCGAACCGGTCTTCCAGGGCTTTCACGATCTCGTGCAGCTCGAGGACGGTCATTCCCTCCACCATCGCGATGAACTCCTCCTTGCTCATTGCAGCCATTTCGTATGATCCTCCTTGGGATTCGTTGGTGTGTTGAGGTTATCCTGCGGTTGCTTCCGGGGTCCCCTGCCGGCGGATGGAATCCAGCGCGTACACCAGCTTGCGCTGCGGCCCGGAAAGCGCCCGGACCAGCCGGGTGACCGGGGAGACGAGCCCGCCGGCCAGCCGCGAGAGGAGAACCTCGCGGGACGGCACGTCGGCGAGCGCCTTGACATCCGTCGCGGACAGGACCCGTCCGTCGAGGTAGCCCGCCCGGATGGCGATCTTGGGGCTACCGGCGGAGAACTCCTTCATCGCCCTGGCCAGCGCCACCGGGTCCCCGTGGGTGAAGGCCACCGCCGTGGGTCCTTTGAAGTGCTCGGTGAGGTGCTGGAACGGCGTCCCCCGCGCGGCCAGCCGGATCATGGTGTTCTTGACCACCTTGAACTCGGCCTTCGCCTCCCGGAGCTTCTTCCGGAGTGCGGTCATCTCGGCCACCGTCATCCCCCGGAACGATGCGACCACGGCTCCGCGCTGCGCCGCGATGGCGCCCTTCAACGCTTCGACCGTCTCTGTCTTGCCCATTTTCTTCACCGCGTCCGTTTCCCCCTTTCCTCGAAAAGGAATCTGTCTATGACGAAACCCCCGTCAAAGGAAGAGGGGCGCGGCGAAGGAAAGGATCCTCGTGCATCCGTCCAACCGGCTCCCCTTTGTCTGCGCGGGCCGGGCGGGGCCGAAATCCCCCCGCCCCCTTGGTCGCCGGCGGCGAACCCGCGGTCTTTGACAAAGGAAGTTTCCGTATGGCAAAGAGCGTTTACTTCGCGGCCACCAGTGCACTCGTGTTCAGCTTGATCCCCGGCCCCATCGTGGTGGACACCGCCAGGGTGCGGATGTAGGTCCCCTTGGCTCCCGACGGTTTCGCCTTCTGGATGGCCTCGAAGAAGGTGAGGAAATTCTCCTTGATCCGGTCCTTCCCGAAGCTCACCTTCCCGATGCCGGCGTGGAGCGTCGCCGTCTTGTCTACCCGGAACTCCACCTTGCCGCCCTTCAGGTCCCGCACGGCCCGCGCCACGTCGAAGGTGACGGTTCCGACCTTCGGGTTCGGCATCAGCCCCCGGGGACCCAGGAGTTTCCCGATCCGCCCCACCGCCCCCATGACGTCCGGCGTGGCCACGGCCTTGTCGAAATCGAGCCACCCGCCCTGGATCTTCGCGATCAGCTCGTCGCTGCCGGCGAAATCCGCGCCGGCATCCAGGGCCTCCTTCTGCTTCTCCCCCTTCGCGAACACGAGGACGCGCACGCTCTTCCCCGTCCCGTGCGGGAGGACCACCGACCCCCGGACCTGCTGGTCCGGGTATTTCGGGTCGACCCCCAGCCGCATCGCGACCTCGACCGTCTCGTCGAATTTCGCCCGGGCCGTCTCCTTGAGAAGGTCCAGCGCTTCGTCGAGAGAGTACTTTGCCTCCCTGTTCACCCTGCCCCGTGATTCCAGGTACTTTTTCCCGCGTTTCGGCATTTCCCCCTCCCTTCCCGCCCGGTGCGGTCGCGCCGGGCGCTGGTTGGTTTCCGGGCGTCCCGGATCAGACGACGTCCAGCCCCATGCTGCGCGCCGTCCCCTCGATCGTCTTGATCGCCGCGGCCAGGTCCTTCACGTCCAGGTCCGTCATCTTCAGCTTCGCGATCTCCTCCACCTTGTCCCGGGAGATCTTCCCGCACTTCTCGCGCTTTGGCGTCTTGCTCCCCTTCTCGAGCCCGGCGGCCTTCAGCAGCAATACCGACGCCGGAGGCGTCTTCGTGATGAAGGTGAAGGATCGGTCCGCGAAGACGGTGATCACCACGGGGATGACCATCCCCTCCTGCGAGGCGGTCCTCGCGTTGAACGCCTTGCAGAACTCCATGATGTTCACGCCGTGCTGCCCGAGGGCAGGGCCCACGGGGGGCGAGGGATTCGCCTTGCCGGCCACGATCTGCAGCTTGATCTGGGCAACGATCTTCTTCGCCATGGCTTCTCCTCCGCCTCCCTTCGCGAGGCGCTATGCTTTTTCTACCTGCGTGAAATCGAGCTCGACGGGGGTTGCCCGACCGAAGATGGAGACCAGGACGACCACCTTCCCCTTGTCCGGCTTGATGCTGTCCACGGTGCCGCTGAAGTTGGAGAAGGGGCCGTCGACCACCCGCACGTTCTCCCCCTCCGAAAAGGTGATCTTGGGCTTGGGCTTCAGCCGCCCCTCGACCATCTGGGATTTGATGTCCTCCACTTCGGACTCCGGTATGGGGGCCGGATGCTGGCCGCCCACGAACCCGGTGACCTTCGGGGTGTGGCGCACGAGGTGCCACGTGACCTCGTCAAGCTCCATGTTCACCAGCAGGTACCCGGGGAAGAAGCTGCGCGTTCCCGTCTTCTTCTTCCCCTTCTTCATCTCCACCACCGTCTCCGCGGGGATCAGGACGTCGCCGAACCGTTCCTGCAGCCCTTCCGTGGCGATGCGGTTCAGCAGGGATTCCCGGACCTTTTTCTCATACCCGGAATAGGTATGAACGACGAACCACTGTTTCGCCATCGTTTCCTCTTTGGGAGGGGTTAATAGTTCAGGATGGACTGGACGACCTTCCCCAGGGCGAAGTCCACCAGGCCGAGGAACGCCACGATGACCAGCACGGTGACGATGACCACCGCCGTGGAGGCGACGGTGTCCTTCCGCCCGGGCCAGGTGACCTTCTTCATCTCCGTCTTGAACTCCTGGAAGAAAACGGCGACCTTCCGGGTAACGCCCACCGGGGGCCCGCCGGACCGCCCGTCGTCGGACGAGGACCGCGTCCCCGGCAGCCTCTCCAGCAACCTGTCCTTGATCGACTTCGCCATGCGGTGCAGCTCCTGTGTCGGTCGGGGGATGGCAGGCCAGGAGGGATTCGAACCCCCAACCCGCGGATTTGGAGTCCGCTGCTCTAGCCGTTAGAGCTACTGGCCTTCGCCCCTTCGCCGGCTACTTGGTCTCCTTGTGCGCGGTGTGCTTGCGGCACGTCGGGCAATATTTCCTCAGCTCGAGCTTGTCGGGCGTGGTCTTCTTGTTCTTCGTGGTCGTGTAGTTGCGGTTCTTGCAGTCCGCGCACGCCAGGGTGATGATGTCCCGCATCTTCCGCTCCGCCCTTTCCCGGTTATCCTGTTCCCTACTCGGTGATTTCCGCGACGACTCCGGCGCCCACGGTGCGGCCGCCCTCGCGGATCGCGAACCGCAGCTCCTTCTCCATCGCCACCGGG
>JAGGAJ010000024.1 GCA_017889845.1 Deltaproteobacteria bacterium | reverse complement strand
GAAATCCCGCGGCAAGGAGGCCCGGATCATCCTCGGTGCCGCGGTCGTCGACGACGTCCTCGGCCTGATCATCCTCGCCGCCATCTCCGGTTCCATCGTCGCGGCGGGTCAGGGCGGGGCGCCCGACGGAGTCTGGCCGCAGGTGGAGATCACCCTGAAGGCGGTCGGGTTCCTCGCGGGCTCGCTCCTCCTCGGCACGTGGATCACCCCCCGTCTCTTTTCGGGCGCTGCGCGGCTGCGGGGGTCGGGAGTCCTGATCGGCGTCTCGCTCGCGTTCTGCTTCCTGTTGTCCCACCTGGCCGGGGTGGCGGGGCTGGCGCCGATCGTGGGCGCGTTCGCCGCGGGGCTCATCCTCGAACCGGTCCACTTCCAGAGGTTCGGCGAACGGAACATCCACTATCTCGAGGATGCGCTTCGCCCCCTGGTGGAACTGCTGGCCCCGGTCTTCTTCGTCCAGATGGGGGCCAAGGTGGACCTCGCCGCGTTCGCGTCGACGGAGGCCCTCTGGCTCTCCCTGCTGCTCACGGTCGCCGCGATCGTCGGGAAGCAGCTCTGCTCCCTCGGGGTCCTCGACAGGAAGGTCAACCGGTGGGCGGTGGGGATCGGGATGATCCCCCGGGGGGAAGTCGGCCTGATCTTCGCCAGCGTCGGGGCGTCCCTCGTCCTCGAGGGAGAAAGGGTGATCGGGGCGATCACCTACTCCGCCGTCGTCATCATGGTGATCGTGACCACACTCGTCACCCCGCCTCTCCTCAAGTGGGCGCTGGCGGACCGGAAAGTCCCCCCCGGTTGAGGGGGGAGCCTGAAGCACAGGAGGACGGTCATGCGTCGGACCTGGGAGTCCCCGGGTTGTTCCGCGAAGGACAACCGGGGAGGTGCTTATTGCTCCGGCGCCTCCATCATCTGGATCTCCCACTCGTCCTTTGCGCGATCGTACCGCAGGATGTACCGGGCGCCGTCGGATCCGTCGAGCTTGACGTACTCGTGGTCCTCCCCGCGCCACCGGTCCAGGATCCGGACCACCTCGACCCGGCGCTCCCCGAGAAGGAACGCCCGCGGGGTCTCCTCCGCCCTGTACCCCTCGTAGCAGAGCACGCGGACCTTCAAATCCCGCCCCCTGCCCCCTTCCGGAATCAGCGGGGGGGCAGTATCATCGTACTCTTTCCGGCAGAACGTTCGGGAGGCATACCGGATTGCCGCAATCGATCGGCACGCCCCTGCTCTGGGGAGGGTACCTCGCCCTCGTCCTCGCCCTGCTGGCCGTCGACATCGCGGCGTACCGGCGGAACCCCCACGAGATGTCGATGCGGGAGGCGTCCGCCTGGACCGCCGGGTGGATCGGCGTGGCGCTCCTCTTCGGCGCGGGGCTCCTCTGGCGCTTCGGGCACCGGGTCGCCGTCGAGTACGTGACGGGGTACATCATCGAGTACGCGCTCTCGGTCGACAACCTGTTCGTCTTCATCCTCATCTTCCGGACGTTCGGCGTCCCCCCCCTGTACCAGCGGCGGGTCCTCCTCTGGGGGATCCTGGGCGCCATGATCATGCGGGCCGCCTTCATCCTCCTCGGCGCAGCCCTCATCTCCCGGTTCCACTGGCTGCTGTACGTCTTCGGAGCCTTCCTCGTCTACACGGGCGGGAAGATCCTGGCGGGGCACGACGTGGAGACCCACCCGGAGAACAACCCGGTCCTGAAGCTCTTCGGGAAGGTGTTCCCCGTCGTGCGCCACTTCGGGAACGGCGATTTCCTGGTGAAGCACAAGGGCAGGTGGTACGCCACGGCCCTCCTGCCGGTCCTTCTCGTGGTGGAGGCAACCGACGTGGTCTTCGCCGTGGACTCGATCCCGGCGGTCTTCGGCATCACCCGCGACCCCTTCATCGTCTTCACCTCGAACATCTTCGCCATCCTGGGGCTGCGGGCCCTCTACTTCGTCCTGAAGACGATGATGGACTCCTTCCGGTTCCTCAAGGTGGGGCTCGGGATGGTGCTGGTCTTCGTGGGCGGGAAGATGTGCCTGGAGAAATGGGTCGAGGTCCCGGCCGAGTGGTCCCTTCTCGTCGTGGTGTCGCTGCTGGGCGCGTCCGTGACCGCGTCGCTGATCTGGCCCGGGGCGCCGGTGGAAGCGGGGGAGGGAAACGCACCCGCGGCGGGTCCGGCAGGGGACGGAGATGATAAGATGAACCCCCGGAACTCCCCGGACCATCAGTAAAAATTATCGCAATGCGGAGGTGCGGAGGATGAACGGCAGGAACAGGATCTCCCGTTGGTTCGTGAAGTCCATCGGGGTTGTCCTCGCCTCGATGCTGCTCCTTACCGCGGGTTGCGCGACGAACCCCGACGGCACCACCGAGTACAAGCGCACGGCGATCGGGGCGCTGGGGGGGGCCGCCGTGGGGGCCGGCGCCGGGGCGCTGATCGCGGGGAGCGGACACCGCGGGACGGGGGCTCTCGTCGGGGGCGCCGTCGGCGCGTTGGCGGGCGGCGCCATCGGGAACTACATGGACCGGCAGGCGGCGGAGATGAAGCGGCAGCTTCCCGAGGCCGCCGTCGCCCGGGAGGGGGACAGGCTGTACGTCGCCCTCCCGTCCGGGATCCTCTTCGACGTGGACAAGTCCGACGTCCGGCCCACGGCGAAGGATTCGATCGCGAGAGCGGCGGAGGTGCTGGTGAAATACCCCGACACCTACGTCACGGTGGAGGGGCACACCGACTCCACCGGGAAGCCGGAGTACAACCAGCGGCTCAGCGAGCGCCGGGCCGACACGGTCCGCGACCTTCTGATCCAGTACGGCGTCCCCGCGTCGCGGCTCTCCATCAAGGGATACGGCATGTCCAACCCGGTGGCCGACAACTCCACCCCGGAGGGACGGCAGTCGAACCGGCGGGTGCAGCTCGAGATCCGGCCGAACGAGAAACTCAAGGCCCAGCAGGGGTAGAAGCGCCGAAGGGGGATCTCATTGGAGCACGCCGCGCTGGCGCTGCGCGCCATCAACACGATCCGGTTCCTCTCGGCCGACGCCGTCCAGAAGGCGAAGTCGGGCCACCCCGGCACGCCGATGGCCCTGGCGCCGCTGGCGTACCTGCTCTGGACGAGGCACCTGCGGTACAACCCGGCGAACCCGGAATGGGCGGGGCGGGACCGGTTCGTCCTCTCCTGCGGCCACGCCTCCATGCTGCTGTACTCCCTCCTCCACCTCACGGGGTACGACGTGACGCTTCCCGACCTGAAGGCGTTCCGCCAGTGGGGGAGCAGGACGCCAGGGCACCCCGAGGCGGGGCACACCTCGGGGGTCGAGGTGACGACGGGTCCGCTGGGGCAGGGGCTGGGAAACGCCGTGGGGATGGCGATGGCGTCCCGCCTCCTCGCGCACCGGTTCAACCGGCCGGGCCACGAGGTCGTATCCCACCGGGTCGTTGCGCTGTGCTCCGACGGGGACCTGATGGAGGGCGTGGGCGCGGAGGCGGCGTCGCTTGCCGGCTTCCACCGGCTGGGGAACCTGGTGGCGTTCTACGACGACAACCGGATCACCATCGAGGGGTCGACCGATCTCGCCTTCCGGGAGGACACGGCGGCCCGGTTCCTGGCCTACGGGTGGAACGTCCTGTCCGTGGCGGACGGGAACACGGACCTCGCCGGGATGGAAGCCGCCATCCGGTCGGCATTCGCGGAACGCGAACGCCCCACGCTGGTGATCGTCCGGACGACCATCGGGTACGGGGCGCCGAACCGGCAGGACACGGCCGAGGCGCACGGGGCGCCGCTGGGGGAGGCGGAGCTCGCCCTGGCGAAGGAGAACCTCGGGTGGCCGGGCTCCCCGGATTTCCTCGTGCCGGAAGACGTGCTGGCCCACTTCCGCGAGGCGATCCCCCGCGGGGAGCGGGCGGAGAAGGAGTGGCGCCTGAAGATGGCGGCGTACGGCACGGCGCATCCCGACCTCGCGCTGGAGTGGGAGCGGCGGATGTGGGGCGACCTGCCGGCAGGGTGGGCGGACGGGATCCCCACTTTCGCGCCGGAGAGCGGCGCGGTGGCGACCCGGAGCGCATCCAACAAAGTGCTGAATGCGATCGCGGCGAAGGTGCCGGAGCTGGCCGGGGGATCCGCGGACCTGGGCTCCTCCACCGAAACGGTCATCCGGGGAGGCGGCGAATTCCTCCCCGACGCGGAGCCGGGGGGGCGGAACTTCCACTTCGGCGTGCGGGAGCACGGGATGGGGGCGATCCTGAACGGGATGGCGCGGCACGGCGGGGTGATCCCGTACGGGGGCACCTTCTTCATCTTTTCAGACTACATGCGCCCCTCGATCCGCCTGGCGGCTCTCATGGGGTGCCGGGTGGTCTACGTCCTGACCCACGACTCCGTCGGATTGGGGGAGGACGGCCCGACGCATCAGCCGGTGGAACACCTCGCGTCGTTGCGGGCGATGCCCAACCTCCACGTCGTACGCCCCGCGGACGCGAACGAGACGGCCGCCGCGTGGCGGATGGCGATGGAGCGGACGGGGGGTCCCACCGCGATCGTCCTGACGCGGCAGAAGATTCTCGTCCTCGCGCCGGAGAAGGTGTTCCGGGACGGGGGCGTCACCCGGGGCGCATACGTGATCGAGGAGGCGGAGGGCGGGGAACCCGACGTCCTCCTGCTGGCGTCCGGGTCGGAGGTGTCCGTCGCCCTCGCCGCCCGCGGGCTGCTGGCCGGGGAGGGGGTCCGGGCGCGCGTGGTGAGCATGCCGTGCTGGGAGCGGTTCGAGGAGCAGCCGGCGGAATACCGGGAAACGGTATTGCCGCCGCGCGTCGCGGCGCGGGTCTCCGTGGAGGCGGGCTGCACATTCGGGTGGGAGCGGTACGTGGGGGCGCGGGGGGCGTCGGTGGGCATCGACCGGTTCGGCGCATCGGCCCCCGGCGAGCGGCTGTTCCGGGAGTTCGGGATCACCCCGGAGGCGGTGCGGGACCGGGCGAAATCCCTGCTCGCCGCGGCGAAGGGAGGGGGGAGGGAATGAGCGGGAATCCGCTGGTCGCGCTGGGGGCGTCGGGCCAGAGCCCCTGGCTGGACTACATCCACCGGGGCATGATCGTCTCCGGCGAGCTCGGGCGTCGGATCGCGGAGGACGGAATCCGGGGCGTCACGTCGAACCCGACGATCTTCCAGAAGGCGGTCTCGTCGGGGAAGGACTACGACGCCCAGATCCTCGCCCTGGCGAAGGGCCGGGTACCGCTCCCGGAGGCGTACAAGCGGATCGTGACGGACGACATCCGCGCCGCCGCGGACATCCTGCGCCCCGTGTACAACGCATCGGGCGGGGAGGACGGGTACATCTCCCTGGAGGTGGACCCGGACCTGGCGCGGGACACCGGGGCCACGATCGCCCGGGCGCGGGAGCTGTTCGACGCGGTGGGGCGGCCCAACGTGATGATCAAGATCCCCGGCACGAAGGAGGGGTTGCCCGCGGTGGAGGAGACGATCGCCTCCGGCGTCCCCGTCAACGTGACGCTCATCTTCTCGGTACTGCGGTATGCGGACGTCGCGGGGGCGTACATGAAGGGGCTGGAGCGTCTGCTCGCCGCGGGGGGCGACCTGCGGAAGGTCGCCTCCGTGGCGTCCTTCTTCGTGTCCCGCGTGGACACGGCGGTGGACCCTCTGCTGATGTCCGTCGTGACGCGGTGGCCCGGCTCGCCGAAGGCGGAGACGGCGCAATCCCTGCTGGGGGAGGTGGCGGTGGCGAACGCCCGGCTGGCGTACGGCCGGTTCGGGGAGTTCCTCGAAACTCCCCGTTGGAAGGCGCTCGCGGCGAGGGGGGCGAGGAAGCAGCGCCCCCTGTGGGCGAGCACGGGGACGAAGAACCCGAGATACTCCGACGTGAAATACGTGGAGGAGCTGATCGGCCCCGACACGGTGAACACGATGCCGCCGCAGACGATGGACGCCTTCCGCGACCACGGGGCCGTGGCCGACGCCCTGGCCGGATCGGTCCCGGAGGCGAAGGAGGTGCTGGGGGAGCTCGGACTGCTGGACATCGGCATCGAGGAGGTGTGCGGCCGGCTCGAGGACGAAGGGGTGCAGAGCTTCCTGGACTCCCACCGGAAGCTCCTCGCGGCCATCGAGGGACGCCTGGCGGGCGCCTCTGCCCGCTGACGCGGCCGGGAGGGGGTGGCGCTCCGTGGCCGCACCGGCGGATCGGGCAACCCCCGGCGGTTTGCCGGCGGGGGCCGGCGCGCCCGCCGTTCCCGACCCTTGCCTGCTGGTGATCTTCGGCGCCTCGGGGGATCTCGCCCGCCGGAAGCTCGTCCCCGCCCTGTTCGACCTCCACCGCGAGAAGATGCTCCCCGGTGGATTCGCCGTCCTCGGGGTTTCCCGGACCGCCCACACCGACGCATCGTTCCGGGAGCGGCTCATCGCCGCTGCGCGGGAGGTGGCGGGGGCCGGGTTCGACGCCGGGGCGTGGGAGGCCTTCGCTTCCCGCCTGTTCTATCACCCCGGCGACATCCTCGACGCGGAGGGTTTCCCGGCGCTGCGCGACCGGGTGCGTTCCCTGTGCGGGGAGCGGGGAATCCCCGGGAACCTCCTCTTCTACCTGTCGCTGGCCCCGAAACATTACGCCGCCGCCGTCCGCGGGATCGGCGCTTCCGGTCTCTCCGCGCCGGAGGAGGGACTCGCCGGTTTCCGACGCGTGGTGATCGAGAAGCCGTTCGGCAACGACCTTGCCGGTGCGAAGATCCTCTCCGCCGAGGTGTCGGCGGTCTTCCGGGAGGAGCAGGTCTTCCGCATCGACCATTACCTCGGCAAGGAGACGGTCCAGAACCTCCTGGTCTTCCGGTTCGGCAACGGGATCTTCGAGCCCCTCTGGAACCGGAACTACGTCGACCACGTGCAGATCACCGCGGCCGAGGAGATCGGAGTGGAGAGCCGGGGGGACTATTACGACGGCGCCGGGGCGGTCCGCGACATGCTCCAGAACCACCTGCTGCAGCTGCTGGCGCTGGTGGCGATGGAGCCCCCCATCTCCCTGTCGGCGGACGACGTGCGGGACGAGAAGCTCAAGCTCCTGCGCTCCGTGGAGCCCGTCCCCCCCGGTATGCTGGGGGAGGCGTGCGTCCGGGGACAGTACGCCGCGGGAACGGTGCGGGGGCAGGCGGTGCCGGCGTACCGGTCCGAACGCGGCGTGCCGCCGGGCTCCCTGACGGAGACGTACGTCGCCGCCCGGTTCACCGTCGACAACTGGCGGTGGGGCGGCGTACCCTTCTACCTGCGGTCCGGGAAGCGCCTCGCCGGGCGGGTCTCGGAGATCGCCATCCGGTTCCGGCCGGCACCCTACCGCCTGTTCGAGGACACGGCGTGCGGGCAGATGGAGTCGAACCAGCTCGTCCTCAACATCCAGCCCGACGAGGGGATCTTCCTGCAGTTCGGCGCGAAGTTCCCGGGGCCCTCGATCTGCGTCCAGCCCGTCCAGTTCCGGTTCTCCTACGAGCAGGCGTTCGGGGGGAAGAGCCCGCCGGCGTACGGCCGGCTGCTCCTGGACGCGATGCTCGGGGACGCGGCCCTCTTCCCGCGGGAGGACATCGTGGAGGTGTCCTGGGCGCTCCTGGAACCGTACCTGGAACGGTGGCGGGAAAACCCCGGACAGGATCTGTATTATTACCCCGCCGGCAGCTGGGGGCCCGGCGAGGCGGACGCGCTCCTGGCGCGGGAGGGACGGCAGTGGCGGACACCGTGACCGGAAGGGCGAAGGGGAGGACCGGATGATCCTCGCGGGCGACGTGGGCGGGACCAAGACGAACCTGGCCCTGTATCGCCGGGAGGGGGCGGGACTTTCCCGCGAGCGGTCGGCCACCTACCCGAGCCAGGAGTACCCGGGGCTCGAGGCGATCCTGCGCGACTTCCTGGCGCAGGCCCCGGCCATCGAGCGGGCGTGCGTCGGCGTGGCCGGCCCCGTCCTCTCCGGGCAGTGCCGCCTGACGAACCTCGACTGGGTGGTGGAGGAAGCGGCCCTTCGCCGGTGTTCGGGCGCCCGTGAGGCGTATCTGGTGAACGACCTGCAGGCGATGGCCTCCGCGGTTCCGTTCCTCCCGCCGGAGGCGGTCGCGGTGTTGCAGAAGGGGGAACCGGACCCTCGGGGTACCATGGCGGTCCTCGCCGCCGGCACGGGACTGGGGGAGTCGTTTCTCGTCGGGACGGGCAGAGGGTACTTCCCCCTCGCGTCGGAGGGCGGCCACGTGGACTTCGCCCCGCGTACCGGGATCGAGGTCCGCCTGCACGCATTCCTGGGGGGTATGTACGGTCGGATCAGCGTGGAGCGGGTCCTGTCGGGCCCCGGCCTGCGCGACATCCACCGGTTCCTGCGCGAGGTGGAGAGGGTCGCGGAGCCTCCCGGCGTCGCGGCGGAGACGCGGGTGGAGAACCCGCAGCACGCGATCGTCCGGAACGGCCTCGCGGGGACCTCCCCCGCCTGCGTGGAGGCGGTGCGGGTTTTCTGTTCCCTTTACGGAGCGGAGGCCGGAAATCTGGCCCTCCAGTACCTGGCTACCGGGGGCGTCTACCTGGGAGGGGGGATCGCACCCGCGATCCTTCCCGCCTTGCGCGAGGGAGGGTTCCTCGCGGCGTTCCACGACAAAGGTCGGATGGCGGAACTGCTCTCCCGGGTGCCGGTTTCCGTCATCCTGGATCCCACGGCTCCCCTGCTCGGCGCGGCGCACTACGCTGCGGGGGGCGGGATCCTTTCCCCCTCGTGATTACGCCCCGTATCCCGGGCGGGACACCGGCGCTATAATAAATATTTTTCGGGTCGAGGAGCGGATACCGTTGGGCAACGCGATTCCATTTCCTTCAGGGACACGGAAGGGCACCGGGCATTCTCCCCGGGACCTCCCCCGCTCCTCCGTTCCGCGGATCGCCCGGATCTGCGCCCTCGGCCTGGCGTTCGACGAACTCCTCGACGAGGTGTGCCGCGAGATCCTCGCCCTGAGCGGCGCGGAGGGCGGATGCCTCTTCTTCTGCGGCGAGGAGTGGGTGCCTTCGCTGCTCCGCCGGGCCGGCGTGTCCGGCGGCCCGACCGACGCGGCGGAGGCGTACCGGCCCGGCCCGGCGATAGACACGCTCCTCGACCGGCTGCGCGCGGAAGGGAAGCTCCGCGCGGACGACCTCGACCGGCTTCCGCCGACGGACCCGCTGAAGCGGCTCCTCTCGGGTTTCCCCGTGCGGTCCGCCCTCCTGGTCCCCCTCCGGTTCGGGACGCGCCTGCTCGGTTTTCTCGCCCTCCACGTTTCCGGGAATCCACGGCCGTGGACCGGAGAGGTGCTGGCCGACATGGACCTGGTGGCGGCGATCCTCTCCGCCGCCCTGGAGCGCCGGCGGATGGAGGACCGGCTGCGGGCTTCCGAGGCCCGGTACCGGTTCCTCGCGGAGAGCTCGCCGGACTTCATCTCCCTTCACGAGCCGTCCGGGCGCTTCCTCTACGCCAGCCCCGCCTCCCTGCAGATCCTCGGGACCCGGCCGGAACTGATCGCGGGCTCCCCCATCGAAGGGTTCCTGCACCCGGACGACGTCGGGGAGGTCCTCGAGAAAAACCGGCACGTGTCCTCCGGCGGGGAGGGGACGGTCACCCTGCTCCACCGCATGCGCCGGGCCGACGGATCTTTCGTCGAGGTGGAGTCCTCGGCGACCGCGATCCCGGGAGAAGCGCCGGGGGATCTCCGGGTGCTCCGCGTGACCCGGGACGTGTCGGGCCGCCGGCGGTTTGCCGCCCGGCTACACGAGAACCAGATGTTCTCCGCCATCGGGACCCTCGCGGGCGGGGTGGCGCACGAATTCAACAACCTCATGGCGGGGATTCAGGGGGCCGTGGAGATGCTCTCCCTCCACGCCGCGGAGTACCCGCAGACCCGGACCTACCTCGACGTGATACAGCGGATGGGGCGCCGGGCGGTCGAGCTCACCCAACAGCTACTCGCATATTCGCGCCAGGGGAAGTACACTCCCGCCGTGCTCTCCCTCCGGTCGGTGGTGAACGAGACGGTCTCCGTCCTCCGCGCCTCGCTTCCCGCCACCGTCGAACTGGTCGTCTCCGCCGAGGAAGGCCTTCCCCCCGTGCACGCCGACGCCGCGCAGATGCGGCAGGTGGTGACGGGGCTCTGCCTGAACGCCGCGGAAGCGATGCCGGGAGGCGGGAGGATCGTCGTCCGCGTGGGGAGGGAGCCGGCCGGTTCCCGGGTGGCCCTTCAGGTCTCCGACACGGGCGTCGGGATTAGCGGGGAAACGTTGTCCCGGATCTTCGAGCCGTTCTACTCGACAAAAAGCGCGGGCCGCGGGATGGGCCTGGCGGCGATCCGGGGGATCGTCGAGAACCACGGCGGGGAGGTCGGCGTCGTCTCCCCCCCGGGGGAGGGCGCGACATTCTCCGTCCTGCTCCCCCCCAGTCCGGAGCGGCGGAAGGCGTTTCGCAACACCGCCCCGCCGCCCCGCCCCGCCACCGGACGGATCCTGCTCGCGGACGACGAGCCGGACGTGCGCGCCGTGGTCCGCGCGATGCTCGAATCCCTCGGGTACAAGGTGGCCGAGGCGGGGGACGGCCCGGAGGCGGTGGAGATCTTCCGGCAGCGCCACGCGGAGATCGACCTGGTGCTGCTGGACCAGCGGATGCCCCGGATGACCGGCGAGGCGGCCCTGGCGGAGATGCGGATGATCGCTCCGGGGGTGCGCGCCATCCTCGCCAGCGGGTACGACGAGAGCGGCAGGATCCACGAGATCGTGGCCGCGGGGTTCGGCGGCTTCCTCCAAAAGCCGTTCCGGCGGCAGGAGCTGGGGGAAAAGATCGCCGAACTTCTCGCCCCCGCCGGGAGGGATTGACGGCGATGCCCGTGCGCCTCCACGCCTTGCTCCTCCTCGCGGCCGTACTCGCCGCCTGCTCCCCGAAGGCGTACGTGGTCTCGCGGGCCGCCGACGCCCTCTCTTCCAGCGGTGACGCCTTCGCGCGGGACGACGACCCCGATCTGGTGCGCGGGGCGGCGCCGTTCCCGCTGAAGGCGATGGAGTCGCTCCTCGCCGAACAGCCGGAGAACAGGGCCCTGCTGACGGCCCTCTCGCGGGGCTTCACCCAGTTCACCGTCGCGTTCGTCCGGCAGGACGCGGAGGAGGAGAGCGACCCTTTGCTTCGCAGGGCCGGCATGGAGCGGGCTGGCCGGCTCCTGTTGCGGGCGAAGGAGTACGGGGTCCGCGGCCTGTCGGTGGGACGGCAGGGATTCGCGGAGCGCCTCGAGAGCGATCCCGCGGCCGCGGCGGCGCAGACGGGGGAAGGGGACGTCCCGCTGCTCTTCTGGACCGCCGCGTCGTGGACCCTCGCGATGACCTCGACACCGGACGCCCCCGCGCTCCTTGCGGACCTGCCGCGATGCGAGGCGCTGATGCGGCGGGCGCTGGCGCTGGACGAGGCGTTCGACGGCGGGGCGATCCACGAATATTTCATCGCCTTCGAGGGGGGGCGCCCCGAGGCGATGGGGGGGTCCGCGAAGAGGGCCCTGCGGCACTTCGAGCGGGCGATGGAGATTTCCGGGGGGAGGAAGGTGTCGCCCCTCGTGACATACGCGGAAACCGTGTCGGTCCGCGTCCAGAACCGGAAGGAGTTCCTCGATCTGCTCGACCAGGCGCTGGCGTTCGACGCGCGGGGGACGGCCCCCGAATACCGCCTGGCGAATCTAGTGGCCCAGCGACGCGCGCGCTGGCTGAAAGGGAGGGTGGATGATCTGTTCGTCGAATAGGCTTAGGGGGGGGCTTCTGGTGGCGCTGCTCGCCGTGACTCTGGCGGTTCCCGCGCAGGCGGCGCAGACGGTCGTGAAGATGGCGACCCTGGCGCCGGAGGGGTCCTCCTGGTACCGCGTCCTCCAGGAGATGGGGGAGGAGTGGAGGAAGGCCTCCGGCGGCGCGGTCGTGCTGCGCATCTACCCGGGCGGCGTCGCGGGGGACGAGGATGCCATGATCCGCAAGATGCGGGTCGGCCAGATCCAGGCGGCCGCCATCACCGGCATCGGCCTTGCCTACCTCGACCGCTCCTTCTACGCCCTTCACATCCCGATGATGTACGCCTCCGACGAGGAGTTCGACTACGTCCGCGACCGGTACGCGCCCGTCCTCGAGAAGCACATGGCGGAAAAGGGATTCGTCGTCCTGAACTGGGGCGACGCCGGATGGGTCCACTTCTTCTCGAAGATGCCGGTCGTCACCCCGGCGGAGGCGAAGGCCCTGAAGCTCTTCATGTGGTCGGGGGACACGACCCTCGTGCAGCTGTACAAGGAAACGGGGTTCCACCCCGTCCCCCTCTCCACGGCCGATCTCCTCCCCAGCCTGCAGACGGGGATGGTGAACGGGTTCAGCAGCACGCCGCTGGCGTCGCTGGCGTTCCAGTGGTTCGGGCTGGCGCCGAACATGGCGGATCTCCGGTACGCACCCCTGACGGGGGCCACGGTGATCGAGAAGAAGGCCTGGGAGAAGATCCCGGCGGAGCTGCGGCCGAAACTCCTCGAAGCGTCCCGCGCCGCGGGGAAAAAGCTGCGGGTCGAGATCCGGCGGCTCAACCAGGAGGCCCTCGCTGTGATGGTGAAGAACGGCCTCAAGGTCCACGATGTTCCGCCGGAGGTCCAGGCGCAGTGGCGGAAGATGGTGGAGGACATCCATCCCCGGGTGCGCGGGAACATCATGCCCGCGGAGGCGTTCGACGCGGTGAAGGGGTACCGGGACGAGTACCGCGCCGCGCAAAGCACCAGGAAGGACGAGGCCCGGTAAGGTTGGAAGCGCCCCCCGAATCCCCGTCCTTGCCCCCTGTGGATCCGGCAGCGGGGGTACCCCCCCGGGGCGAAGCCCGCAGCGGGGCCGGGGAACCTCTCCCGGATTCGCTCGCGGCCCGCGTCGAGAACGCGGTCTCGATCGCCCTCCTCGTCGGCATGGCCGTGCTCCCGCTCCTGGAGATCGTCGGCCGCCGCGTCTGGCGCACGGGGATCCCGGGATCGAACGCCCTCGTCCAGCACGCCACCCTCTGGCTCGGCTGCCTCGGGGGGGCGATCGCCGCGCGGGACGGCCAGCTCCTCTCGATCGGGCGCCTTGCGGACCGGTTTCCGGAGCCGTACCGGCGGATCCTGTCCGCCTTCACCGCGGCGGTGTCCACCGCCATCTCCCTCCTGCTCGCCTGGTCGGGGTTCCAGCTTGTCCGGGCCGAATGGGCCGACCGGCATTACGTGGTTCCGATCCTCCCCTTGTGGGTCGCGGAGGCGGTGATTCCGGCGGGGTTCCTCCTCATCGCGTGGCGGCTCGTCCGGAGCTCGTCCCGGGACGGATGGACCCGCGCGGCGGTGGCGGCTGCAGCGGTCGCCGGCGTGGCGTTCGTCGGATCGGGGGTGATCCTCGGCACCGTTCCGTTTGCGGCGGCGCTCGTCACCCTCCTCCTCGCGGTGATCCTCGGCGCCCCCCTCTTCGCCGCGCTCGGAGGGCTCGCGGTCCTTCTCTTCCGCCATGCCGACGTCCCCCTCGCCTCGATCTCCGCCGAGATCTACCGCATCGTCACGTCCCCTACCCTCCCGACGATTCCCCTGTTCGGCTTCGCGGGGTACGTCCTCACGGTGGGGAACGTCTCCCGGCGCCTCGTCCGGTTTTTCCGGGCGTTCGTCGGCTGGATGCCCGGGGGGATCGCCGTGGTCACGGTCCTCGTGTGCACGTTCTTCACCACCTTCACCGGCGCCTCCGGGGTGACGATCGTCGCGCTGGGGGGGATCCTGCTGCCCGCGCTCCTCGTGGAGCGGTACCCAGAGCGGTTCTCCCTCGGGCTTCTCACGTCCTCCGGATCCCTCGGGCTCCTCTTCCCCCCGTGCCTGCCGGTGATCCTCTACGGGGTGGTCGCGGGGATCGCGGTGGACAAGATGTTCCTCGGCGGGTTGCTGCCCGGGATCCTTCTCACGGCGATCATGTCGGCATGGGCCGCATGGGGGGGGGTCCGGGCGGGCGCCCGGCGGACGCCGTTCTCCGTGGGGGAACTCGGCGCCGCGGCGCGGGAGGCGAAATGGGACCTCCTCCTCCCCGTGATTGTGCTGGTGGGGATCTTCGGGGGGATCGCGACCACCGTCGAGGCGGCTGCGATGACGGTGCTGTACGCGGTGTGCGTCGAGGCGTTCGTCCACCGCGACACCGGATTGCGGAAACTGCTGCGGGAGGCGGGGACGGAAACCTCGCGGCTCGTCGGGGGATTCCTCCTCCTCCTCGCGGCGGCCACGGGTCTCACGGGATACATGGTCGACGCCGGAGTGCCGCAGGCCATCTTCGAGTGGGTCCGCCAGACGATCGACTCCCGGTTCACCTTTCTCCTCGTTCTGAACGTGTTCCTGCTCGTCGTCGGGGCCTTCATGCACATTTTTTCGGCGATCGTGATCGTCGTGCCGATCATCGCCCCCCTTGCCGCGGCGTTCGATGTCCACCCCGTGCACCTCGGGATCATCTTCCTCGCGAACCTCGAACTCGGCTTCCTGATGCCCCCGGTGGGGATGAACCTCTTCATGTCGGCCTACCGGTTCGGGAAACCGTTCGGGGAGGTGTGCCGCTCCATCGTTCCCTTCCTGCTCATCCTGCTCGCCGGCGTCCTCGTCATCACGTACGTCCCCGCCCTCACCACCGCGCTCCTGCCGAAGTAGTGCCCAGGTGGGAAATGTGGGCTGGCCAAGGGGCGTGGTATAGTGGCCGGGAACCTGACACCGTTACCGGAGGAGTTCCCGATGCTCAAGAAGGAGGAGTGCGTCCTCTACAGCGGCGGCGCGCCCGGGGCCGAGGCGGAGTTCGGCGCGCAGGCGGAGGCGCACGGGATCGAGGAGGTCAACTTCACGTTCGAGGGGCGC
>JAGGAJ010000241.1 GCA_017889845.1 Deltaproteobacteria bacterium | reverse complement strand
CATCGCCTCGCACTGGCCGGCATCGCGCACGTCCGCCTGCACGGCCACGGCGGTACCCCCGGTCTCCCGGATCGCCGCCACCACCTCCCCCGCCGCGGTCCCGTTCTGGAAATAGTTCACCGCAACCGCGGCCCCGTGACGCGCGAGCCGCTTCGCCGTGGCCGCCCCGATCCCGCGGCTGGCACCCGTCACCACCGCCACCTTCCCTCTCATGTGCATGGCGCCTTCCTCCCCTTTCCGGCAGTCGCGGTGCGTTTTCTCCCGGTACCGATGAGGATATCCTGCCCCCGGTTCCGGACTCCAAAAAAACACGGCACCCCCCGTGTTCCGGGGGGTGCCGTGCAGGTGAATCCTTATCGGTTCGTTCCTTTACTTGGCCTGCTCCCGGATTTCCACTCTCCGGTTCTGGAACTGGCCTTCCTTGGTCTTGTTGTCCCCGACGGGGTCGGCTTCCCCCTTCCCTTCCGCCGTGATCATATCGGGTTTCACGTGGCCTTGGTCCACGAGATATTTCTTCACCGCATTCGCTCTCCGCTCGGAAAGCTTCTGGTTGTGCTGGTCGGTCCCACGGCTGTCGGTGTACCCCACCACGGAAACCTTGGTGTTCGGGTACTTCTTCACGAAATCGATCGCCTTCTGCAGCTCCGGGAGATCCGCCTTCCGGATGTCGGCCTTGTTCGTGTCGAAGTTGATGTGGAGGACCGCCCTCTGGTACACCGGGACGGTCGTGGACGCGGTCTTGGAACCGCCCGCGTTGGACGCGGTGATCGTATACGCCGTGTTGTCCTTGGGGCAAACCTGCTTGGAACCGCTCGGGTCCACTTTCCCCACTTCCGGGGAGATCGACACGTCGGTGGCGTTCTGCGTGGACCAGCTCAGGGTGGTGCACTGCCCCGCGTAGACGTAGACGGGGTTCGCCGAAAGCGATGCACCGGGCGCCGGAGGCGGCGGAGGAGGAGGTGGCGGCGGAGGGGGCGGCGGCGGAGGGGGCGCCGGCGCTGCGGGCTTTACCTGCTTCGCCTCCCAGCAGGGTGTCGTCTTGGCGAGGACGGTATCGGCGGACTTCTCCGCTCTGGCCATATACGCCTGGAAATCTTCCCAGGACTCGGTCGCCTCGTGGCGGGCGCCGTCCAGGTCCGCCTTGGCGACAGCCAGTTCCTTGGGCGCGCACGTCTTCGCGTCCATCTTCTCGGCCTTGTCGATCTTGCCCGCGATGGCATTGAACTGGTCGGTTTCGCCCTTGGTGATCTGGCGGGTGCCGCACCCAGCGGCCAGGAACGCCGCGAGAAGAACCGTCATGAACAGGAAGAGATGTCGATTCCTCATTTCGCGCCTCCCCCGGCCATCTGGAGCGCCTTGTTGGAATAATCCTGCGACTGCTTCGTGAAGATGGCGGCCTGTTTGTTGTCCCCTTTGTCCGCCTGGTGGATCGCCTTGCCGAGGTACGCCTCCGCGGCGTAATACTCGAACGGAGCCTTGGTCTCGGCCCCCGCGGCTTTCGCCTTGGCCACCGAATCACGGGCGTTCTGCAACGCGTTGGCCGTCGCGCAACCGGCCACAAGGCCGGCGCACAGGACGACCGCCAACAGCACAACCCACGGTCGTTTCATAGATCCCCTCCTCTTCGATTGGTTTTCCCCGCAAGGATCCTTGCGGAAACGGCGGTAACGAGGTCTGCGTCCAGCATCAGACAGACACCTATCACACGGTTGATGTGTACACTGTATATAATTTAAGTAATATATGAAAGCAATTAAATGCTGCATGGAGACACAAGAATCTATGTTTCCGGATGATACCGGAAAGATGCCGTTTGTGGTCATGTTTCGGTTATCCGTCGGGACACAGGATCGTACATGTCACCCGTTCCGGGAGATGTGGCCCCTGTGAAAAAGATATTCCTCGTCCTCGGCGTCCTCGCGGGACTTCTGGTCCTCGCGGGGGTGGCGGTCGTCGCCCTCGTGGACGTGAACGCCCACAAGCCCCGGATCGAGGCGGCCGTCTCCGACGCGCTGGGGATGGAATTCCGGATCCAGGGGAAGGCAGGGCTGCGGCTGTTCCCCTCCGCGGGGATCGCCCTTTCGGAGATCCGCGTCCGGAACCGCGGCGCCGAGCTCGCTTCGGCCGAGACGCTGCGCGTCGGGGTGAAGCTTCTCCCTCTCCTCCGCCGGGAGGTGGAGGTCACGGAGATCCTCCTCGAAAAGCCGGCGATCCGTATCGAGAAGGGGGCGGACGGCAGGTTCAGCTACGAGACCGCCCCCCGGGCAGCGAAACCGCCTTCGAAGGGGGTCGAGGCCCCGTCCACCTCCCTTTCCGTGGGGCGCGGCGCCGTCCGGAACGGCAGCGTCGTCTACGTGGACCGGAAAACGGGAGCAAAGACCGCGATCTCCGGGATCGACCTGGCGGTGGAGGATCTCGTCATCCCGGCCGCCCCCGGCGCGCAGCTCTCGAAGGGGATCTCCTTCGCCGGGAGGCTCCGGGTGAAGGAGGTGAAGGGAGCCGACTACTCCGTGTCCGACGCGGACGCGAAGGTGACCGCTTCCGCCGGCGCCTGCGACATCCGCCCCTTCACCATGAAGCTGTTCGGGGGGAAGGGCGAAGGAGGGATCCGCGTCGACCTGTCGAAGGAGAAGGCGGGTTATCAACTGAAGTACACGCTTTCGAATTTCCGCGCGGAGGAGTCCCTCGCGGCGGTGACGCGGAAGAAGCAACTGACCGGGACGATGACCCTCTCCCCGGACCTCGCCTTCCGCGGAAAGGACC
>JAGGAJ010000240.1 GCA_017889845.1 Deltaproteobacteria bacterium | reverse complement strand
GGGTGGGTACGGAAGAGCCCCTCCGCCCACATCGGGTTCTTTCCTCCCTCGAGCTGCCGGTAGAAATATTCCTGCAGCTGCACCGCCCCCTCCGGGTTGTACCCGGCCTTGACCATGTAGTCGATCCCCAGCCAGTCCGCCTCGCGCTCCTGGTCGCGGGAGAAGCCGTTTTCGATCAAGGACGCGGTGATCCCGGAGACTTCCTGGACCCCCGTGCCCCCGCCCGCGGCGAGGACCACGCCGGCGACCAGGACGTTTGCCGCAATCGCCCGCTGGTAACCGGCCAGGGAATGTTTCGCCGTCACGTGCCCCGTCTCGTGGGCCAGTACCGCCGCCATCTCCGCCTCGTTCGAAAGGCCCACCAGGAGCCCCCGATTGATGACGATGTACCCGCCGGGCAGGGCGAACGCGTTGGGAACCGAGGAGTTCAGCACCCGGTACCGGTAATTCAGGTTCGGACGGTGGGAGGCGCGGGCCACCCGCATTCCGACCCCCTGCACGTACTCCTCCAGTTCCCGGTCGCGGTAGAACCCCCCCTGCTGCTGGACGGCCGGGACATACGCCTTCCCCCCCAGCGCGATCTCCTCCTCCTCGGAGAAGGTGACGATCTGGAGCTCGGACCGGCCGGTCACGGGGTTGACGGCACAGCTGTAGACGACCAGCGCCAGGATGCAGAAGGCGGCGAGGGCCGCGGCCAGCGTTTCAGGACGGTTCTCCTTCATGACGGGCCCCTCCGGGATCGACCTGCTGGGTTAACAATCATTATTTCACGCGGCCGCGCCCGGGGACAAGGAGGCCTCGTGCGGCTTTACGCAGCTTCCGCATTGATATGTAATGATGCAGGCCCCCCGACGGGGCCGGCGGAGGCGACGGATGGCGCGCAGGCGCAGGAAACGGTACCACCCGCCGGGGACGCAGCCGGGGACGTTGACGGCGCACGCGGAGGCGCAAGGGTCACCGGTGCGGATCCGGGCCCTGATCTACGACGCGGGGCGCGTCGAGGAGCGGGAGGTGTCCCCTGCGGAGATCCCCTCCCTCGCCCCGCCCGAGGGGGGGGTTCTCTGGCTCGACGTCGTGGGGCTGTCGGACCCTTCCGTGGTCCGGGCGATCGGCGACCGGTTCGGTTTCCACCCGCTGGCCCAGGAGGACGTGCTGAACGTCCCACAGCGGCCGAAGGTGGAGTGGTACGGGGATCACCTGCTCGTCGTGCTCCGGGAGGTCCGGTACCCGGAACCACCGGAACAGGTGTCGTTTTTCCTCGGCGACCGGCTGGTGGTCTCCTTCCAGGAACGTCCCGGCGACTGCTTCGCCCCCGTGCGCGACCGCCTGCAGCAGGGGAAGGGGAGGATCCGGTCGGAGGGGGCGGACTTCCTCCTGTATTCCCTGTGCGACGCCGTGCTGGACTCCTTCTTCCCCACCCTGGAGAAGCTGGGGGACGCGGTGGAGGAGATGGAGGAGAGAGTGCTCGTCTCCCCGGTTCCGGAGACGTTCGTCGCCATCCGCCGCATCAAGCGGGAGCTGCTTTCCGTGCGCCACGCCGTATGGCCCGCCCGCGATGCGCTGAACCTGCTGCTGATCGAAGAGCACGCGCTGATCCGCCCCGGCACCAAGGTGTTCCTGCGGGACTGCTACGACCATACGATCCAGCTGATGGACATGGTGGAGACGTTCCGGGAAATGGCGTCGGGGCTGGTGGACGAATACATGTCCGCCGTCTCCAACCGGATGAACGAGATCATGAAGGTCCTCACGGTCATCGCCACCCTCTTCATCCCCCTCACCTTCATCGTCGGCCTGTACGGAATGAACTTCGACACGAAAGCCTCCCCCTGGAACATGCCGGAGTTGACATGGGCGTACGGGTATCCGGCAGTTCTGCTTGTGATGGCCGTTGCCGCGGGGGGGATGCTGTACTATTTCCGGCGGAAGAAGTGGTTCTGAGTCGGCGCGGGGAAATCCCGCCGGGGGTATCCCCATGAACCGGACGCGGATCGCGGCGACCGCCTCCGTCCTGGTCCTCCTCGTCGCCGGTGCCTGGTTCCTCCGCTTCCGCGGGGGCGACCGCACGGAGGGGATCCGTCTTTCCGGGAACATCGAGGCCACCACCGTGGAGGTGAGCTTCCGGATTCCGGGGCGGATCGCCTTGCGGGCGGTGGACGAGGGGATGGCGGTGGCCGCGGGGCAGCTCGTCGCGCGGCTCGACAACGCGGACCTGGTCGACGAGGTCCGGCTGCGGGAAGCGGAACTCGCCGGGGCGGACGCCGCCCTGCGGGAGCTGACGGCAGGGGCGAGGCGCCAGGAAGTGGCCCGCGCGGAGGCGGAAGTGGGGCGGGCGAAGGCGCAGCTGGCCGACCTGCAGGCCGGGGCGAGGCCCCAGGAGATCGAGTCCGCGCGGGCCGTGGTGGAGCGGGCCCGGGCCGACGCAGAGAAGGCCCGGAAAGACCACGAGCGGACGGAATCGCTCCTCGCGCGGCAACTGATTTCGCAGTCCGAGAACGATGCCGCGCGAGCCGTAAGCGAGGTGGCGGCGGCCCGGCGGAAGGAGGCGGAAGAAGCGCTGGCCCTCGCGTTGGCCGGACCCCGGAAGGACCAGGTGGAGGGGGCGCGGGCGTCTCTCGCAGAGGCGGAGGAGACCCTGTCCCTCGTGAAGGAGGGGGCGAGGCGGGAGACGATCGACCAGGCGCGGGCGCGCAGGAGGCAGGCGGCGGAAGGCCTGGCCCTCGCGAAAACCCGCCTGTCCTACGCCACCGTGGTTTCCCCTCTC
>JAGGAJ010000239.1 GCA_017889845.1 Deltaproteobacteria bacterium | reverse complement strand
GGGGATTTCTTCGACAAGGCGCTCTACCATCTGGCGAGGGGCTACGAGATGGAGGCCCGGGCGGCGCAAGGCACCCGCTAGCGACGGACCGCGCCGGAACTCACATCGCGATGGCGGCGACGCGTGCCATTCGCGGTTTCGGGCCTTCCTGTGCCAGGGGCCCCTGGTACAGCACGTCCTTCCCACCGTCCATGAAGCCACGCTCCTCTGACGTCTCCAGGGATCGCTATTCACTCTTGATCCGGAGGTAACAGGGCGGAAACATGTCGGGGGGAAGAATGGAACTCCGTCCCGAACACCCGGGACAGTCCCCCGGCCGTCCCCGCGATCTCCCGGAACTCCCCGGAACGCTTCTCCCGGAACGCGCGGAAAGCCGTCTCCAGGGCGCATTCCTTCTCCAGGCCGAGGATGCCGCGGCGGAAGGACGCGGCTTCGGCAAGGATCACGTCGCAGTCGTGGATCGTTCCGAGGAGGGTCTGAAAGTCGTGGAGGCGTTTCGCCGTTTCGTCCGTCGCCTTCGGGAAGAGCGGGAGGAGGACCTCCGCGGCGTAGCGGTATTTCTTGAATGCGAGCCGCATCCGGTGCAGCGCTTCCGGGTGCGCCGGGTCGAGTGCCGCGTCCCGGTGCTTCGAGACCTCGCGTTCCAGCCTCCCGAGAATGTCCGGGGCGAGGATCGCCGCCTCGAGCCGGCCCCCGAGACCCCCGGCCGCTCTGGGTAAGGGAACCCGGAGCCGCCGGGTGGAAGGCGCACCGAGGCGCTCCCGCACCCTGGCCTCCCATCGGAGGATATCGCTCGCTACCTGCACGGTGTACAGGTAGGACGGCTCGTCCCCTTCCGGAGCGACCTTCCGGATCCAGTCCCGCTTCACGTGGGCATCGCGGAGCTTCCCCAGCGGATTCATGAGCGCTTTCAGGGAGAAACGGGTCTCGCGCAGCCGCGGATCGGGACCCAGCAGGGCGGTGCGCACGGCGATCCATGCGAGGACCCTCCGGATCGCGACTCGCAGGTCGTGTATGTCCTCGTCGGAGGTCGCGTCGGCGGATGTCCGCTTCAGGCACGCCCGGAAGCGGGCCGAACGCGTCCGTCCCGACTCCTCGAGGAAGGCGGCCGCTTCCAACGGTTTCCCCCTACTCCCCAAGCTCCTTGCGGAGGGAAGCGGCGGCACCCTCGATGCGCGCCAGGTCCTTTCGCCGTCCCTTCCGGGGCTTTACGGTGAGTCCGCGCACGACCTCCAGCATCCTTTTGACCCGGGCGGCGGGGAGGGATTTCCCTTCGACGGCCTCGATCACGGCCGCGATCTCCCCCTCCGCGTTGGCGACGTACCGCTCCGCGATCTCCGTGAACATCGCCCGCAGGCGGCGCAGCTCGAGGACGAGCATGTCCTTCGCCACCTTCCGGGAAGGCTTGCGCGCCAACGCCGCCGCGATGCTCTTTTTTCCTCCCGGTGCCGTGCCGGCCGGTTCGGCCGGTGTCGGTTTGCCCGCGGCAGGTTTCCCTTTGTCGGTGGCCATGCGATGTCCCCCTATCCGTTCGGCGAGATGACGGCCTCGATCCGGGCCTGCAGGTCCCGCGTGACGGCGCGGGGCACTCTCATGCCGTTGATGGTCGCGAATCCGTAAATGGCCTGCAGCTTGCTGAAGGTCCGGTGGAGCTCCGACTGATAGCGGATGAACGAGTCGTACCAGGACCGGCTGTACCCGATGTCCATTCCCGACTCCCAGTAGTCGAGCTCCCGCCCGCGGTAGATGTACCGTTCCATGAGCTTCTGGGGAGCCACACGGAGGTAAAGAACCAGATCGGGAACGAGGGCGATGCTGTACACGGATTGCAGCCACGGGAGGTCGGCGCCACGGACCAGGTCCCGCGCCATCAGGGTGTAGATGTACCGGTCCGCGAGGACGATGAACCCTGCCCGCAGGGCCGGAATGATCCTGTGCTCCAGCTGGTCGGCGAAGTCGGTGGCGTAGAAGAGAGACAGCGTGCGCGGGGAGAGGACGTTTCCATGCTTCGCCTCCGCGAGCTCTTCCGCGACCAGGGTGGATCGCTTCAGCCCGACGTGCTCGACCGCGTGTCCGCGCCGCTCCAGCCATTCGGTGAGGAAGGCGATCTGCGTGCTCCGCCCGGACCCGTCCGGCCCCTCGAGGACGACGAGCTTCCCGCGGAGGTCCCTGGTGGCGACGCCGGGAATCCCTTTGCCGTAGAACGTCCTGGGACGGTTCATACTCTCCACCCCCTCGGGACCGCCACCTTGAAATGGGCGAGGTCGATCCGGTCCCGCAGGATCGCCCGGACCTCCTCCTGGATCGCCTCCACGGGGCGGTCCGAGTCGATCCGGGTGAACCGGTGACGGCGCGAGAGCTTCTCGTACTCCTTGTGGATCCTCCCCTGGAAGATCTTGAAGCTCTCCACGGGGTCCGGGGAGAGGCCGAGGTCCATTCCCGCCTCGTGGTATTTGAGCGCCGGACGGCCGACGAGGATCCGGCCCAGCGCGGTCCGCAGCGGGAGGGAGAAGTAGAAGGTGATGTCCGGCTGGAACGCGAAGCTGTAGAGCTGCCCGACCCACTCCTGCGGGCACCCCCGTACGGTGTCCCGGGCGAGGGCGGTGAACTTGTACCGGTCCGCGAGTACGATGAACCCCGCCTTGAGCATCGGAAGGATGTTCCGCTCGTACCGGTCGGCGAAGTCGGTGCAGTGGATGAGGGAGAAGGTGGTCGGGGTGAGAAGGTTCTGTTTCTTCCCCCGCCGGGTGGCGCTCCGGACGATCTCGGAG
>JAGGAJ010000023.1 GCA_017889845.1 Deltaproteobacteria bacterium | reverse complement strand
CTGATGCGTATTCTTCAGGGCGCTCCCGCAATAAGTTTGCATGCAGAATTTCCACACCAGGACAAAGAGAATGAGTGAAGAAAAGTATAAGCGTTTCGCCAAAGCAACGGTTTCTCCTCGTATTTCCATAACAACGGGGGTGGAACTGCTTGACCGATCCGGTCATGGGGTGCTGTTGGTCTGCGGAGAGGAAGACAAGTTAATCGGTGTCGTTACCGATGGAGATATCCGCAGGGCCTTGCTTCAGGGTATCCCGTTCGACAGAGATATCGCCATGATATGCAACAAGACCCCCCTGGTTGCCCGGGAAGGTGTCACAAGAGCCGAAGCTCTCCGTCTTATGGATACGGGGAGGGGTTTTATCGTCAACCAGTTGCCGGTCGTCGATTACTCCGGGAAGCTGGTTGACCTGATCCTGCGCAGCGACCTCACGGGAGAGGAGCTGCTTCCCCTCTCCGCCGTCATTATGGCGGGAGGAGGCGGAACCCGGTTACGGCCGTTGACCGAAAATGTTCCGAAGCCGATGCTGAACGTCAGTGGGAAACCCATTCTCGAACACATCATCAACCAGTTGCGGGGGGCGGGTATCCGCAGCATCACCATCACGACCCATTACCTGGGAGAACAGATATCCACGTATTTCGGAGATGGGCGGAAATTTGGAGTAACAATCGACTACCTCGCGGAAGAGAAGCCGATGGGAACGGGCGGGGCGCTCGGTCTGATGAACTTCACCGGGGAAACGGTGTTGGTGATGAACGGGGACATCCTCACCCAGGTGAATTTCCGGGCGATGTTCGATTTCCACCGGGAGCACGGGGCCGACCTGACCATGGGAACCCGGTTGTACGAGTTCCAGGTGCCGTTTGGTGTCGTGGAATGCGATGACGTGACCATTCGAAGCCTGGTCGAGAAGCCCGTGCAGGCCTTTTTCGTGAACGCGGGGATCTATTTCGTTCAAAAGCCGGTACTGAGCCACATCCCGAAAGAGGTCAGCTATAACATGACGGACCTGGTCCAGCGGCTCCTGGCGGAACGGGGGAAGGTCGTCAGTTTCCCCATACGGGAATACTGGCTCGACATCGGACGAGTGAGCGATTACAACAGCGTTGCATCGGAATACGGCAGTTCTCGGGATGACGGTTCCAGGGAATGAACTGCTGATTTGAGAAAATCCGATTATTCCAGATTCGTACGCTCCAGATTCTCCGACATTCCCGCCTGCATCGAGGTCTGGAAAACATTTCTGAAAAGCCGCAGGGCGACTGCGTACGTTTTCACTGCGGAGGACAGGCGAATCCACCTTTGCGAGCGTCTCTGGAAGCGCGCCCGGCTTGAAAACCGGGGTGGCGAAGACGGACACCTGCGGTTGGCCGTGGAAGGGAGGGAGTTTTTCTGGCCGGAGCGCTTTCCTGTCGACGACCTCGAATGGCTTTACGCGGAAGTGTTCTATCCACGTCGGGTGAACCCTTCCTCGTATGAACATCCCCGAATCCCGCTTTCCGATGCAGGCTGGGTTCTGGATGCTGGGGCCGGTGAAGGATTCTTCTCGATATATGCCCTTGAGAATGGCGCATCGGGCGTCATCGCTGTGGAACCGCTTCCGCAACTGAAACCCGCTCTCGAAAAAACATTGGGTCGGTACGCGGAAAGAGAACGGTTCCGCGTGATAACTGCAGGATTAGGGGATGCTTGCGGTTTTTCGTTCCTGGTAGAAGACCCGCACCATTCATGCCAGACCCGCCTCGACGAACATCATGCAGGATCCGACCAGAAGGTGCCTGTGGTCACCATTGATTCCCTGGCGGATCAGCTGGGGCTCGGAGAGAAGGGTTTCGTCAAGATGGACATCGAGGGAGCCGAAATGGCGGCTCTCGAGGGGGCGATGCGCACCATGGCGCGCCACCGGCCGAAATTTGCCGTCGCCGTCTACCACGGCTACGAAAACGCACAACGATGCAAGGAACTCATACTGAAAGGGAATACAGGCTATACGGTAGAATTCCGGGGCATGTACGGATGGTTCCATCCACCGCGGCCGTACATGCTCTTTGCCTGGTGATGGGTGAAAGGAGTCGGGATTCGTGTTCGTCAATAAGATGAAGGCGTTTTTCAATGGATTCGGAGGCGATCACGGCTCCGAATTTCGTCGAATCCTTGGGACGATCGGCCGGGAGGTATCCAGATACGCCGTCCCGTTGAAGCGCGATGGCGGACCGAAGATACTCTACGGACCGAGTTTCTGTATCTATTCCCCCTGTTATGCCCATGATGCCGTGTTTTCTGCGGCTCTCAGGGCCAGGGGGGCGGAGATAATCCCGATTTATTGCGACAGGGTGCAGCATACCGAATGCAACTATTACGGAGGGGTCTGGGGCGGAGGCGAGAAATTCTCCGCAAACTGCCGGAGATGTTGCCGGACATCGGAGAACCTGTGGAAGGAGGCGGGACTGATGCCCCTGCCCTTTTCACGGTACCTTGACGGCAAGGAGATACGACGCATCGACGACCGGGTTGCATCCCTCCCGGATGACGGCTGGCGGACATTTTCCTGGAACGGACTTGCGTTCGGCCAGTGGGCCAGGGATATCCTCGTAAACAACTATGTGGTGGGCGACTACCGGCTTATCCGGGAGCACGAACGTCTGGGGCGGGCTCACCTGCGGAACCTCCTGATCGTCCATGCGGCCTACGAGCGGATTCTGTACGATGTCAGACCCGACCGGGTGGTAACCAACGACAGCTATTACGGCATGTGGGCCATAATGCAGAAATTGTGCGAACGGCGGGGAATCCCCTTCTATTCCCATTGGAGCGGCACGCGACCGGGTGCCTGGTGCTACGCACGCAATGACGCTTCCATGAATCTGGATTACGGCAGGGCGTGGCCCTCGTTCTCGTCCATACCGCTGACCGATGCCCGCCGGGCGACGGTCGAGGAATGGCTGGCAGGACGCCTTTCCGGCAAGGACATGCTGATTGACACGGCCTCTCTCGCCACCCATTGCAACGAAGAGGCGAACCTGTCGAAGATCAGGGAAGGCAAACCTACCGCGCTACTGGCGGCAAACGTCATATGGGATCTGGCCGCGTTGAACAAACAGGTCGTCTTCGGTGACATGATCGAATGGATTGCCGAAACGATCGCCTGGTTCGGCAGCCATCCGGAGTACCAGTTGATCGTCAAACCGCATCCGGGCGAGCAGCATCCCTCCATCCCGGAAACCGAGGAGCGGGTTGGCACCGCCCTCCGGCAGCGGGGCGTCGCCATTCCCGGCAACGTCGCCGTCCTGACCCCCAGGTCAGCCATCACCATATATCGGCTGCTGCCGTTGGCGAGCGCGGGATTGGTGCACACCACAACCGTCGGGTTTGAGATGTCGGCGCGGGGAATCCCGGTGATCACGACGGCCCGGTCGCCGTATCGGGGTTTCGGCTTCACGCTGGATCCGGTCACCAGGGAAGACTATTTCGAAACCATCGATCGGGTGTTGCAGGGAGAAAAGATGCCGGAACGGGAGAGACAGGTGGACCTGGCGTACAAGTTCATCCTATTCCAGCATTTCCACTACTACACGAAAATCGGCATCATGGACTATAAATGGGGCGAGACTCCCCGCCTCAATGTAGGGTCACTGGCAGATATTCTCGCCGGAAGGAACCGCCATCTGGATTACATTGTCGACAGCGTCATGGCCGGGTTCCCGATCGTGTCGGAAGACCGATGGCCGGCGGAAAGCTGAGTTGTTCGTCCGTGCAGAATAAGAATCCTTCCATCCTGTTCGTCACGCCTGTGCTCGGTCATCCTCCCAGGGGGGGGCCCGAACTGAGGATAGAGAATTCGATCAAGGCGCTGGCAAAGATTTCCACCCTGTCGTTGTATTGCCGGATATCCCGATCACGGATGGGCGGAGACGCTGCGGTCCGTTATCTCGGGGCATTCGTCAATGGGATACGGTTCGCGCCATTCTGTCGGAGAAAAATTCGGCTTTCCTCGTATGTCCCTCGCGGGATCAATCTGATGTCGCGGGTTTTGCTGGGGCGGGATCTCGTCGTTTTCTCCGAAGAAGGGGAGGCAGACTATCAGGACGTGATCCGGACGGCGGAGGCGTTGGGGGTCGATGTTATCTGGTTAGGGTATGGCAATATCTCGTATCCGCTGTTGAAATACATCAAGGAACATTCCGGTTTTCCCGTCGTGCTGGATACGGATAGCGTCTGGTCGAGATTTGTACTGAGAGGACTTCCCTTTGTAAAAGGTGAAAAGGAGAAGAACCGCATATTAATGGAAGGAAAGCAGAAAGAAGAGGAGGAGCGATGGGGGACGAAACTTGCTGATGTAACAACGGGAGTTTCGGAAATCGATACGGAATATTACCGTGGATTGGGTGAAAATCCGGACAAGATACATCTTTTTTCCAATGTGATCGATATGGATTCCTATGTCCAAACCCCTCCACCGGCTGGTTTCAAAAAACCGTGCATGTATCTGGCTGGAACCTTCTGGCCGGGAAGTCCCATGGAGGATGCCGCACGCTGGATGCTGGACCTGGTTCTTCCCCTGCTGAAGCAGGAATTTCCGGGTATTCACTTCTATATTGCGGGGAGGGGTTCAAAGAAGGTACTTGCCGGCGTGAGAGGGGAAGACGTGACGGTTGCCGGCGAACTCCCTTCCGTACTGCCGTACCTGACCAATGCTTCCGTTTCGGTCGTTCCCCTCCGATTCGAGTCTGGCACCCGTTTCAAGATCCTGGAAGCCGGTGCATGCGGCATTCCCGTGGTATCCACGATTCTCGGCGCGGAAGGCATTCCGGCTATGGACGGAAAGGACATCCTGATAGCGGACACGCCGGAAGATTTTGCCCGATCGGTGGCGAATGTCATTCGGGATCGGGAGTTGGCCATTTCCTTGTCACGAAACCTCAGGGGATTGATCGCCGATCGATTCTCCATCGATGCTCTTGCCCGAGAGGGAAGCGAAATCTTGAAATATATAAGACTTGAGAAAAACGCTGAGTAATTCATAAGTGCGCGTATTAATAATTCACATAGAGGGAAACTCTTTTAACAACCCATCCATGAAGGAAATCATGAATCTACTACTCGAAAAGGGGTGCAAAATCGATCTTCGATACGCAAAGTCGCACATACCGATGCCACAGTATGCAGGTATACGGTACTTGCCTTTTGGTGCGATGATAAGAATATTGAAAACAATTATATTTGATTTGCTTTGTCTCCGTCCATTGGTCTTGTTATCCGTTATTGCCGAGATATATTTCTGTTATAGAAAATATGACTTGATCATTGGAGTGGACCGGCGGGGATTGATCGAGGCGAGCGTTATAAACAAATTTACGGGAACTCCGTACGCATTTATTTCATTTGAGATCATGTTTGAAGGTGAGACATCTGTTCGCTATAAATCGCTTGAGCGAGAAGCGTCGAAGGGCGTGACCGTTTGGTTCGTGCAGGATGATTTCAGAGCAGAACAACTACAAAAGGAAAACGGCCTCGACCCGCACAAGAAGATGTTGTTGCCCGTCGCGTCAGCGGGCATCGGGCGACCGAATAGCGTGCGGCTCCGTGATTTCCTCGGAGTACCTATTGACAAAAATGTCGCTATCGCCATCGGTTCCGTGTTCGACTGGGCGATGACCAGAAAAATACTGGAAAGTGTCGAGGGCTGGCCAGAAGACTGGGTATTTGTAGTACATGAACGGTATGGGCGAACAAGTGAAAACCTCACAGAAGCACTTGCCCCCTTGAGACATCTTGTCGGGAGAAAGATTTTCATCAGCGACGCTGCAACAGAGGACATCGGCGATTTAGGTGGTATTCTGTCCGGCGTATCCGTGGGGCTGGCTTTTTATGAGCCAACATATAAAGACTCACACTCGGGGAATAATCTCAAGTATCTGGGTTTGTCATCCGGGAAGATAAGTACGTATCTGAGATATGGAATTCCTGTTGTAATAAATGAAATTGGTCTCTACGCCAAAGAGGCACGGCTGCATCGGTTTGGATTTGTAGTTGAATGTCCGCAACAGATCCGGCACAAATTGGACAATTGTCTGGACGATCAACTTAAACGCAATGCGTTGGACTATTTTTCCAGAAAACTCGA
The DNA here is from genome assembly GCA_017889845.1 of Deltaproteobacteria bacterium. GTDB lineage: Bacteria > Desulfobacterota > Deferrimicrobia > Deferrimicrobiales > Deferrimicrobiaceae > JAGGAJ01. The sequence continues at coordinate 8,828 of JAGGAJ010000023.1, read as the reverse complement.
TTTCAACCTCTACAGGGATCGTGTGTGGCAGAGTGTATCGGCCGTTAAACCGGAATGTTGCTGATCTCCCAATCCTGGCGTTCGCCGTCCTGATCAGCCCGTACACAAGGGAGCCCCGGGGCACGGCGGTAAGCCTTTATTGGATGCGGTACAAAGTCTTCGTGGACCGGTGAGACGGGCTACGTTCCGGTAAATCCTCCCGGTTTTTCCTCGATCTTCCGGACTGCGTTTTCCATAAGGGCCATTTCCTGCGCCATCTTCTTGTTCATGTTGTGGAGTTTGGAGATGGCGATCGAGAAATGGATGAGGATCAGCAGGATGAACAGGATTCCGACGAGGAACAGGAAGGAGGGGGGGTAGGCGATCCCTATCGCCTGGGATATGCGGCCAAGCCACTCCTGCTTCACAGAGAGAACGAGGATGACGAGGCTCCCAGAGAGCCACAGGATCGAATACTCTTCCCGTAACTTGCGGCGCCGCACCATCTCGAGGATGTAGAGGAAAAGCGCAACGGACGCGCCGATGGATATGAGGGCCACCCGGCTCACCCGAGGCTCCGGATGCAGTTGATGAGGAAGGAGAGCGTCACCTTCACCATATAGTACACCGCCTTGAAGGTGGTGATGGACGATTTCCCCTCGGCCCGGGCGTACATCCGGACCGGGACCTCGACGGCGCGGGCGTTCAGTCGGTGCATCAGGATGTAGGCGTCCACCTCCGGGTAGTCCGAGGGGTAGTTGGCAGAATAGAATTCGACGAGCCGCCGGTTGATGGCGAAGAAGCCCGAGGTGGGATCGGTGACGTGGTACCCGGTGAAGAGGTTCACCAGCCACCGGAAGTGATGGATCCCGAAGATCCGCGGAATCGAGCCCCGGTACCCCGTATATCCCAGGAAACGGGATCCGATGCAGGCGTCGGCCCGGCCATCGATGACGGGCTCGAGGACCTTCCCGATGTCCTCCACCTCGTGCTGCCCGTCCCCGTCGATGCGCACTACCGCGTCGTAACCGCGGTCCCGGGCATAGAGGAAGGCGGATTGCACCGCACCTCCGATTCCCAGGTTGAACGGAAGATCCAGGACGATCGCCCCCGCGGTCCTGGCGGCCCCGGACGTTCCGTCGGGGGAGCCGTCGTTGACGACTAGCACATCGTATGGGTATTGCGCCCGGGCCGCCGAGACTACCGCCCCGATGGTTTTTTCCTCGCGGTAGGCGGGGATGACGACGAGGACGCGTCCCGCTTCGGGAGCGACGGGCACCTCCTGTTCCATCACCGGGCGCAGATGCAGGGACCGGTCCGCTTCCCGTCCCGGCGAAGATCCCGGAACGGGAACCTTCGGGGCAGCCAGGGTTTCCCTCCTTCGGCGAGTTATGAGAAATTTTATAACATCTTGCCCCCTTTGTGGAAATCGCGCCCCGCACGCCGTATCATGAAACGAAACGATCATCCGATTCCGGGGACCTTATTGCACCGCACGCTGGAGAACGTTTTCTACGAAATCCGGGAGCCCCGGCTTTGCTGGGACGACATCGGGGGGCTTGCCGGCCCGAAAGCGAAGGTGGAGGAAATGGTGTGCATCCCCCTGATGAAGGAGGATGTCCTCCGCGCCATGGGTGTCACGTTCCCCGCGGGGGTGATGCTATGGGGTCCCCTGGGACTCGGGATCACCATGCTCGCTGAGGCGGCGGCAAGGGAGGCCGGCGCGACCTTCGTCTACGTCTCCGGACAGGAGATGCTGGGGAAGTTGGACCGGATGGAAGAGGCGTTCGCCATGGCGGTCCGGGAGGCTCCCTCGGTCTTTTTCATCTCGGACATCGACTGGCTCTGCCCCCGGGCGGGGGCCTCGTACGAGTGGGGGCCGGGGAACCTTCGGGGGAAACCGCCGACCTTCGCGGATCGGGAATTCACGGGAAGGTTCCTCGCGTTGCTGGATTCCCTCCTTGGAGAGCCGAGGGTGCGGCTGGTAGGCTCCTGCTACCGGATCGACGTGGTGGACCAGGCGGCGATCAAGGAGAAGAAGCGGTTCAACCGGAAGATCTTCGTCCCGCCGCCGTCGGTGGAGGACCGGCGCGAGATCCTCGCCATCTACACGCGGAAATTGCCGCTCGCGCGCGGCGCGGATCTGGATGCGGTCGCTGCGAAGGCGGAGGGGTGCACGGGATGGGACATTGAGAACCTGTGTCGGAAGGCGGCCATCCTGGCGGTGAAGGAAGGGAGCGGCGAGGTCACGCTCTCCCACTTCCTGGCGGCCATCGGGTCCATCTCGCCGTGGCTGACCCACGACATGGTGGAAGGGTACCACCGGATCTTCCGGGAAGATTGCCCCCACCACTATTCTTTTTGATCCGGTCGCGAAGGGACGGAGAGCCGCGATGAAGGGATGCCGATTCAGCCGAAGGGAGTTCCTGAAGGTCGCGGGAGCGGCCGCAGGGAGCGCGGCCGCGTCGGGTGTCGCATCCTTGCTCCATGCCGCGTCGGTTCCTTCCGTCCCCGTCGCGGTCGCATCCGGGGGGTTGCCGGGGGAGAACGCGAGGAAGGCGGTCGCCGCCCTCGGGGGGATGGGTCTCTTCATCGCCCGCGGCGACGTGGTGGTGGTCAAACCCAACATCGGCTGGGACCGCACTCCGGAGCAGGCGGCGAACACCGATCCCGGGGTCGTGGTGGCCGTGGCGGAGATGTGTCTGGCCGCCGGCGCGAAATCCGTGCGCGTCTTCGACCGGACGTGCAACGAGCCGAGGCGCTGCTACACCAGCAGCGGGATCCAGGAGGCCGTGGAGCGCTTCGCGAAAAAGAGCCGGGCGGAGGATGCGCTTCGGGTGTATCACGTGGAAGACCGCAAGTTCGTCCGCACCGCGATCCCCGGCGCGCTGGCCCTGAAGGAATGGGAATTGTACCGGGACGCCCTCGAAGCGGACAAGGTCGTGAACGTCCCCGTCGCCAAGCACCACACGCTGGCGGGCATCACGCTGGGTCTGAAGAACATGATGGGGATCATGGGGGGGAACCGAGGGCAGATCCACTTCCGCCTCCCCGAATGCCTCGTGGACATCAACCGGCGGGTTCCGCCGCGGTTGACCGTGATCGACGCGGGCCGCGTGCTCCTGCGGAACGGCCCCTCGGGCGGGAACCTGGCCGACGTGAAGGTCTTCGGCAAGGCGTTCGCCTCGGCGGACGTGGTGGCTGCCGACGTCGTGGCCGCGGAGAAGATCTTCGGCCTGAAGCCGGGAGAGGTCTCCCATATCCAGAAGGCGCTGGAATCCGGCCTGGGGATCTCCTCCCCCGCGCAGATCCGGCTGCTGGAAGGGTGAAGGGACCGCCAGGGAGGAAACGATGCGGCCGAAACGGAACCCCGCGGTGGTATGGCGCCTCGAGAAGGGGATCCACGAGATGGCGTGGGACAGGGTTCGCAAGGAAGAGGATTACGAGGATCTCGGCGTGCTGACCCTGATGCACGCGGGCTCCATTCACCAGTTGAACCTGATCGGAGCGGAGATCTGGACGCGGGTGAACGGGGCGAACTCCCTCGACCGGATCTCGGAGGAGGTGGCGTCCCTTTTCGGATGGGAACCCGGGGAGGCGAAAGAGGCGGTGACGGAGTTCCTGAAAGGGCTCGAGACGAAGGGATGGGTGAACCTCCCGGGTTGAACCCCACCGCGGATTGTGGTGTACTTGCAAGGATTTCCATCGAGGTCGGGCAGCCCCCGGGTTATGAAGGCGCCGGGGGCTTGCCGTTTTTCAGACAAACGAGAGGAGAACCGGGTGTGAAAAGAGGGAAGGGGAGAAAGGTCGCGATCCTCCTCGTGGCGGTACTTGCCGTCGGTGCGTCCGCCGCGGGGTGTGCCAGGGAGGATGTGAAACAGGAGGTCGTCGCAGCGGTGAACGGGGAAGACATCCGGGTCGTCGATCTCCGGGAAAGGATGGGCGTGCCGGCCGGTGTGTATGCGGTGACGGACATCCCGGTGGAGAAGAAGAAGGAAGGCCTGGACCGTCTGGTTGCGGGACGGTTGCTGGCCCAGGAGGGCCGTTCCCGGGGGCTCGACAACACGCCGGAGTTCAAGGAAATATTCCATCAGAACGAGCAGGGGGCCCTCATCGGAGCGCTCCTCCGGAGGGAGATCGAGGCGAAGGTCAAGATCGACGACGGGGACAAAGAGGTCCAGGCGGAGGTCGCCCGGCTCAAGGAAGCGAAGGGCGCGGAATCCGACGCGGATATTCTGGCGCGTGCGAAAAGGAAGGTCGCCGAAACCCGGATCCGCAAGCTACAGGAAGAGTTGCTGGCCACCGCGAGAAAGGAGACCGGCGCCACCCTGGATAATGCGATGATAGGCCGGATCGGGAAGGGCGAGAGCGTCCCTGACAACGCCGTCCTGGGCACAGCCGGGGATGAGAAGGTCCTGTACGCCGACGTCAAGAAAGCCCTGAAGGAACTGGCGAAGGGAGGCGGGCCCCCCGGCGCTCCGGACCTTTCGAAGGACCCGGTGATGATCGCGAACGTCGCCGATCGCGAACTGATCGGGAAGTCCCTTTCGGCGTACGCGAAGAAGCAGGGTGTCCCGGGTTCCGACGGGTACAAGACGGCGCGGAAGGACCTGGAGCGGAATATCCTGATCGGTATGGTGGCCGACAACGTCCTCGCGAAGGGGGTGACGGTTACGGACAAGGAAATCGAGGCCGCCTACAAGGAGCACGAAAAGTCGATGGTCCAGAACGGGAAGAAGGTCCCCCTGGCCGCCGTCAAGGGGCAGATCCGGGATTTCCTGCAGAACGACAAACGGCGCAAGGCGCTCGATGCGTATATCGTCGAGTTGAAGGCAAAGGCGAAGATCACGGTGAACGACGCCGTCCTGGCGAAGGTGTGAACGCAGGGTAACCGTCCGGGGGAGGAACGCCATTCGCATGCCCGAAGTCTTCCGCGTCCCCTTCCTTTGGATGATTCTGACCCTCCTCGCCGGCGCGGCGTTCGGCGAGGAGAGGGCGACCACCCCTTCCATCCCGGGGGGACACGCTGCCGAGGGGGTGCGGATGCCGGAACCGGGCTCCGCCGCCCCCGATTTCTCCATCCGGGACACGGCGGGAGGGGTCTTCCATTTCGCGGAGGAGAATGCGAAACGTGCGGTCCTGCTCGTGTTCTGGTCGGTCTTCTGCGAGCCGTGCCGCCAGGAGTTGCCGGTCCTCCAGAAGCTGCACGACCGTCACAAGGACAGCGGGCTCGCGGTCGTCGCCGTCGATATGGACGGTGAGCCCCTGAAGAACGCCGTGGAGGGGTTCGTACGGCAGGAAGGGTATACCTTCCGTGTCCTGATCGACGAACTGGACGCCCGGGAAACGTTCCGGGTCGCCGACCCGTACGGCGTAGCGTATACCCCGACCTTCTTCCTGGTGGAGAGGGGGGGGAAGGTGGCGCTCGCGAGAACGGGGAGGGTCCGGGAGGACGACCTGGAGAAAACCGTGCAATCCCTCCTGAAGAGGTAGAGGGGGAGAGCGCTCCTGTGCATGTCCCGCCCCGCTTTCTCCTGTTCGACCCCGTCGGGGACCAGTGGCCCCGCGTGCATCTGCCGCAAGTCGCTTTCGCGGGGCGCTCCAATGTCGGGAAATCCTCCCTCCTCAATGCCCTCGTGGGGCACTCCCGGCTCGCCCGGGTCAGCGGAACGCCGGGGCGCACCCGCGGCATCGCCCTGTTCGAGGTGGAGGGGAGGTTCGCCTTCGCGGACCTTCCCGGGTACGGGTTCGCGCGGGTTTCCCGGGGGGAGCGGGAGGCGTGGAAGGGCCTCGTGGAGGTGTACCTCGACCGGTGCCGCCGGCTCCGGAAGGTGTACATCCTGGTGGATGTGCGGCGCGGCCCGGAAGGAGAGGAGCGGCAGCTGGCGGAATTCCTGTCCGACCGCGGCGTGCCGTACCGCTGGGTAGGAACCAAGGCGGACAAGCTCGGGGCCCGCGAGAGGGCGGCGGCGGAGGCGCTCTTCGCGGGGGAGGGGTGGCTCTCCGCGGGGGGCCCCGCCGTGCTGACCTCCGCCCGGACGAAGTCCGGGATCGACCTCCTCTGGCGGGACGTCCGGGCCGCTTTTTTGGTTGATTCGAAAGGGCGGAAGGGGTAGACTTTCCCCGTTTTTGCGTCGGCGATTGCCTGCCACACACCCGTTGGAAATCCCGTCAGCCCGCCGCTGTTCGCGGCGGGCGTGGAGGAGAGTCCGTGTTCCCCATCCTCGAGTCCAGAGAAATCGCCAAGAACGTCCATCTGCAGCGGATCCATTCGCCCCGGATCGCCCGGAAGCGGAAGGCGGGCCAGTTCCTCATCCTGCGCCGCGCCGATAACGGGGAGCGCATTCCCCTGACGATCGTGGGCTCCGATCCCGGCGAGGGGTCGGTGACCATCATCTTCCAGGTGGTCGGCAAGTCCACCGCGGAGTTCGCCCGGATGAAGGCGGGGGATTCCTACCTGGATGTGGTCGGACCGCTGGGGCTGGCCACCCACATCGAGAAGTTCGGGACCGTCGTCGGCATCGGCGGCGGTATCGGCACGGCCCCCCTGCTTCCCATCGCCACGTCCATCAAGCAGGGGGGAAACCGGCTGATCTCCATCGTCGGCGCCCGGACGAAGGACCTGCTGATCCTGGAAGACGACATGCGGGCGATCTCCGACGAGATCGTCGTCACCACCGACGACGGGTCGTACGCCAAGAAGGGGTTCGTCACCACGGCCCTCCAGGAGCTGATCGACCGGGGGGAGAAGATCGACCTGTGCATCGCCATCGGCCCGGTGCCGATGATGCGCGCCGTCGCCGAGGTGACCCGCCCCCACCAGATCAAGACGGTGGTAAGCCTCAATCCCATCATGGTGGACGCCACCGGGATGTGCGGCGCCTGCCGGGTGTCGGTGGGGGGCGCGACGAAGTTCGTCTGCGTGGACGGCCCCGAGTTCGATGGCCACCAGGTCGACTTCAAGGAGCTCGTGATGCGCAACCGGGCGTACCTCCGGGAGGAGAAGACGGCGATGGAACGGTTCGAGCACAAGGACGGCAAGTGCATGGGGAGCGGCACCCCCGCCCCCGTGGGAGGTAAGAGCTGATGGCCGACGTCACCCCGAAGCCGCGCCCGAAGCCGTTCAGTATCCCCCGGCAGCCGATGCCGGAGCAGCCGCCCATGGTGCGGGTGAAGAACTTCAAGGAAGTCCCGTACGGTCTGACCCCCGACCTCGCCATCCTCGAGGCGACCCGCTGCATCCAGTGCAAGAACCCCCAGTGCGTGCCGGGGTGCCCCGTCAGCGTCCAGATCCCCGAGTTCATCGACCTCGTAGCGAAGGGGAAGTTCGTCGAGGCGGCCCGGAAGATCAAGGAGACCAACGCCCTCCCCGCGGTGTGCGGCCGCGTCTGCCCGCAGGAGGAGCAGTGCGAGCTGCCGTGCGTGCTCGGGAAGAAGGGGGAGCCGGTGGCCATCGGGCGCCTCGAGCGGTTCGTCGCCGACTTCGAACGCGTCACCGGCAACGTCGAGATCCCGCAGGTCGCCTCTCCGACGGGGAAGCGGGTGGCGGTGGTCGGCGCGGGGCCGGCGGGGCTCACCGTGGCGGGCGACCTCGTGCAGATGGGCCACGACGTTACGATCTTCGAGGCGCTCCACAAGCCGGGAGGGGTTCTCATGTACGGGATCCCCGAGTTCCGCCTCCCCAAGGAGATCGTGCAGGCCGAAGTGGAATACATCGTGAAGCTGGGCGCGAAGCTCGAGTGCAACGCGGTCATCGGGAAATCGATCACCATTGACGAGCTGCTGGCCGAGGAGGGGTTCGACGCCGTCTTCATCGGGACGGGCGCGGGGCTGCCGTACTTCATGAACATCCCCGGGGAGAACCTCATCGGGGTCTATTCGGCGAACGAGTACCTCACCCGGGCCAACCTGATGAAGGCGTACGCGTTCCCCGAGGCCGACACCCCGCTGACGAAGTCGAAGCACGTCGCCGTGGTGGGCGGCGGGAACGTGGCGATGGACGCGGCGCGGACAGCCATGCGGATGGGGGCGGAAAAGGTGTACGTGGTGTACCGCCGCTCGAAGAAGGAGATGCCCGCCCGGATCGAGGAGATCCACCACGCGGAGGAGGAGGGGATCGAGTTCCACCTCCTCACCAACCCGGTCGCCTTCCACGGGAACGACGAGGCGTGGGTGACCGAGGTGGAGTGCCTGAAGATGGAGCTGGGAGAGCCCGACGCCTCCGGCCGCCGACGGCCGGTGCCGGTGAAGGGGTCCGAGTTCCGGCTGCCGGTGGACACGGTCATCATGTCCATCGGGAACGGCGCCAACCCGCTGGTCCCATCCACGACGCCGGGGTTGAACACCAACAAGTGGGGGAACATCCTGGCGGACCAGGAGACGGGGAAGACGAGCAAGAAGGGGGTCTTCGCCGGCGGGGACATCGTCATCGGCGCCGCCACCGTGATCCTCGCAATGGGCGCCGGGCGCAAGGCCGCCGCGGCGATCAACGAGTACCTGAAAACCGGAGCGTGGTAAACGGGGGCGGGCTACCGCCCCCGCAGCATTTCGACGAACGCCTCGATGCGGATCCTCGTCCGCCCGTCCAGGGGGCCGGGCGCGTCCCCTTCCAGCGTGAGCACCGGCAATCCCACCTCCTCCCGGAGCAGGATGTCCTCGATCTGGCGGAAGCAGAACGACTGCACGTAGTGCACCACGCCGCGGACTCCCCGCCGTTGCACCTCCGCCCGGATATCGGCCAGACGCTCGAAGAAGGAGTACGGGTAGGTGTACGAAAGGTACTGCTCCACGAGCGTTCCGCCGGGGGCCGGCATCGCGAACTGCCGCTGCACCTCGTTCAGCACGAACCG
>JAGGAJ010000238.1 GCA_017889845.1 Deltaproteobacteria bacterium | reverse complement strand
GTCCCCGAGGGGCTCTTCTACCACCAGGGACACGGCTGGCTCCGTCCGGAGCCGGGCTCCATCGGCGTCGTCGGGCTGGACGACTTCGCCCGGAAGCTCGTCGGGAAGGTGGACGCCGTCGAGCTGCCCCCCGTGGGTTCCCGGCTGGCGCAGGGGGAAAAGGGGTGGAGCCTCGTGGTCGATTCCGAACGCATCCCGATGCTCTCCCCGGTCGCCGGGGAGGTTGTCGAGGTGAACGGCGACGTTCTCCGCTCCCCCGAGGTCCTGCGCCAGGATCCGTATGGGAAGGGGTGGCTGTTGAAGGTGAAATCCGCCCGGGTCGGGTCGAACACGCGGAACCTTCTCTCGGGGAAGCTGGCCAGGGCCTGGATGGAAAACGCCCTGGACAAGCTGCATCCGCTCCACGGCGAGAACATCGGCCCGGTCCTCCAGGACGGCGGTCTCCCGGTGGAAGGGATCGCGCGGGTCCTGGGCGGCGCCGAATGGGTGGAGCTGGCAAGGACGCACCTGCTGACGGACGGGGAGTAACGCGGACGGGGGGGCACCGCCGCAGCGGTTGCGGACGGTGCCCCCCCGCGTACGAAACGGATCCTTCCTCTCCCTCGAACACATCACCGGTCACCGCGATCGAATTCCTGGCCTTCGAACGTCGCCTCGAAGACGGGGAACCCGTTTCGCTTTGACAGCCCGGCCGTGGGCCGCTACTTTATGAATGGCAGTTCATTCCGGTCGGTTCCGCCGACCGTGAAGGCAGACCACAGGATAAACCGGGGGGAGAAATGGCCTGGTGGCTTCTCCTGGCGACCGGATGGACCGTCGCCATTGTCTGGGCGGTCTCCACGGTCCGCACGGTCCGGTTTCTCCATGGGAGCAGGCTCGTGGACCGGGCCGGAGCGACGCCGGACCCGCCGATGTGGCCAAGGGTCTCGGTGGTGGTTCCCGCGCGGGACGAGGCGAAGCGGATCGAAGAGGCCCTGAGGTCGCTGGTGAACCTCGACTATCCGGCGTTCGAGGTGATCGCCGTGGACGACCGGTCCACGGATGCTACCGGTGCGATCATGGATCGCTTCGCGGCCGAAGAACCGCGGGTGCGGCCCCTCCACATCGCGGCGCTGCCCGAGGGCTGGCTGGGGAAGTGCCACGCGATGCAGGCGGGGGCGCGACTGGCCGGAGGAGAACTGCTCCTCTTCACCGACGGCGACGTCGTCTTCGCCCCGGACACCCTCCGTCTCGCGGTCCGGAACCTCCTCGAAAGGAAGCTCGACCATCTGGCCCTCCTGCCCGGCCTCGTCCCCGGCGGGTACTGGGAGGACGCCGTGAAGAGCTACTTCGCGATGCTTTTCATCCTGGGGGTGAAGGCCTGGGCGGCCGGTTCGGCGTCGAAAGAGATCTATGTCGGCATCGGGGCCTTCAACCTCCTGCGTCGAACGGCCTACGAAACGATCGGCGGCCACGAATCCCTCCGCCTCGACGTCGCCGACGACCTGATGCTCGGGAAGAGGGTCAAGCAGGCGGGGTTCCGCCAGGAAGCCCTCATCGCCTCCGGCCATTTGTCCCTCCGCTGGCAGGAGGGGGTGGGGGGGTTCATCCGGGGGCTCGAGAAGAACGGGTTCGCCGCACTCGGGTTTTCGCTCCCCTTCCTGCTCCTTGTCACGGCCCTCGTTTTCCTCCTTTACGCGGTCCCCTACCTCGGGGTTCTCTCCTTCCGGGATGCCCGCGTCTCCGGGTACGCCCTTTCCGTACTCCTGATGCACGGGATCTACGGATACTTCGCATCGATCCAGCGGAACGGGTGGCTCCTCGCCCCCGTCCTCCCGTTGGCGGCCTTCCTCTACCTGTTCGCGCTCTGGCGCTCGGCGGTCATCACGCTTCGCCAGGGAGGGGTCCGGTGGAGGGAAACCTTCTACCCTCTCGATCTCCTGAAACGTTGGCTCGGGCGGCAATCGTCCTTGTAACGGAACTCCGGAACTTCCCGATACTTTCATTAAAGGAATTTCCCGGGGTACGGGTTCCGATTCGTAATGCGCCGGGGTGGTCGGGAACACCCCTCCGGGCTGTTCCATCACCCCGCCATCCGTCGAGGCGGTCGTGATCTCCCGCATGTTTCCGGGGGCTTAGGACCCGATGCACGAACCATAAGAAATACGGTGCGTTCCGGTCACAAGGTGGGTCGCCAAGGCACAATACTTGCGTCGTTGTTCCCTATCCCACTCCAATTCCTGCCGATGCCCTTGCGCGGGCACGGAGATGTTGTCCGTGCCGCATGGGGGCGGGCAAACCGTCGCGTTTTTCCGCAGAGGAGGGTATTCCATGGAAACGACGACCTTCAGGACCCAGTACAAGAAGTTCCGCATGCTCACCGCCCGCTTCTTCAGCTACTGGTTTTTCGTCATCTTCGCGACCATTGGCGTCGCCATCGCGGTAATGGAGCGTTTCACGAACGTCCTCGGCGTCCAGCACCTCGAACCCCTCATGATCCTGATCCTGACGTACGCGATCCTCGTCTACATCGTGACCGAACGGGCGAAGGTCCTTGACGATATCCACGAGAACCTCCGGAGCGCCAAGGCCGAAGTGTATCCGACCCGTGAGTCCGTCTACATGGCCGTCCCGCTGATCATCGCGCGGGCCTCCGCCGACGGCCATGGGCGTCGGCGGATCTTCCACGCCGCGCTTCACGGCCTCGGCGGAAAACGGCTGGCGAAGCCGTCCAGGCCCGATCCCGTGTTCGAGGTATTCGAGGGGGCGATCGACCGGTGCGTCGCCTCCACCGGGCCGGGGATGTGGCAC
>JAGGAJ010000022.1 GCA_017889845.1 Deltaproteobacteria bacterium | reverse complement strand
CCGGCGCACCGTGATGTCCGTGGTGACGGAGTACATGCACACCGCGACGCTCCTGCACGACGACGTGGTGGACCTGGGGACGATGCGGCGCGGGAAGCCTTCCGCCAACGTCGTCTTCGGCAACTCCGTGAGCATCCTCGTGGGTGATTTCCTCTTCGCCCGCGCCTCCCAGCTGATGACGGAGGACGGCGACATCGACGTCCTCGGCATCTACGCCCGCACCCTGGTCTCCCTGTCCGAGGGGGAGGTGCTGCAGCTGATGCGGACACGCGACCCGGGGATCACCGAGGAGGAGTACCTCACCGTGGTCTTCTGCAAGACGGCCTCCCTGATCGCCGCGGCCAGCGAGGCCGGAGCGGTGCTCGCCGGAGCGGACCCGGCCACCCGGCGCGCGATGTTCCGGTTCGGGAAAGACGTCGGGATCGCATTCCAGCTGGTGGACGACATCCTCGACTACACCGGGACCGAGAAGGAGCTGGGGAAGCGGCCGCTGCAGGACCTCCGGGAAGGCAAGGTCACCCTTCCCCTGATCCACGCGCTGCGGGTCGCAGGCCGGGTGGAACGGGAGCGGGCGAGGGCCGCCCTGGCGAAGAAGAAGCTGTCCGCAGGGGACGTCGATTTCCTGGCCGGGCTGGTGGACCGTCAAGGCGGTATCGCCTTCGCCTCCGCCCGGGCCCGCGAGTTCGTGCGGAGGGGGAAACGGCACCTCTCCCGCCTGCCCGGTTCCCCGGCGCGCGAATCCCTCCGGGTACTGTCCGACTACGTCGTTTCCCGTTCCGCCTGATGCCGGGGCGGCCTTTTCCGGCGGATTGATCCTTGACGGCACCCCGCCGGCCCTTCAGAATGATCGAACGTGTCGTTGGTTCCCGCCGGGCGCAAGGGAAGATGGTGCGAGTCCATCGCTGCCCCGCAACTGTAACCGGTGACGAAATCCGCACGGAAGCCACTGCCCCGGTGAAACCAGGAAGGGCGGGAAGGCGCGGAGAGTAGGAGGGCGGCCCCGCAGGGCCGCCGGACAGCCGGAAGCCAGGAGACCTGCCCGGCGGGCGCAGATCCCGAGTCGCCTTTCGCGGGAGAAGGGCCGGGAGGTTTCGCGCCGTGTCCGCGCATCCCATCCCCCTCTCCGTTCCCGAAAGGGCGCCGGGGCGGGGGATATTGTTTTGGACCATTGCCGGAGAATGTTTTCGCGCCGCGCCCGGGTGCCGTTCCTGGCCGTAGCGCTGCTCCTCCAGCCCCTCGACTCTCCGGCGACCGCCGGGGATCGTTTCCCTCTCTCCATCCGGGACGACCGCGGAGTTACCGTGCGGCTCGACGCCCCGCCCCGTCGCGTCGTTTCTCTCGCCCCCAGCCTCACGGAGATCGTCTTCCTGCTCGGCCGCCAGGAGGTCCTCGCCGGCGTGACGCGGTATTGCAACTTCCCGCCCGCCGCCGCCGCCATCCCGAAGGTCGGCGGGGTGAGCGACCCCGACGTCGAGCGCGTCATCGCCCTCTCCCCGGATCTCGTGCTGTGCACGACGGACGGCAACCCCCGGGAGAAGGTGCGCGCCCTCGAGGAGATGGGGATTCCCTGCTTCGCCGTCTCCCCCCAGGACATCGACGCCGTGTTCGCCGCCATCCGCCGGGTGGGGCTCCTGCTGGACGCCGCCGGCCGGGCCGAGGCGGAAGCCGCCGCACTTCGCCGCCGCGCCGACAGGGCCAGCGCGTCCGGCCGGCGGGAAGGGCCCGAGGGGCCCCGCGTCCTCTTCGCCGTGTCCACGTCGCCCGTCATCGCCGCCGGGGCCGGCACGTTCATGGACGAACTGGTGCGGCTTTCGGGGGGAAGGAACGTCGCCGCCGGCCTGGTCGGGCGGTATCCCCGCCTCTCGGTGGAGGACCTCGTGGCCCTCCGCCCGGACGTGGTGTTCGTAGCGGGGATGACGGGGGTGGAGCGGTTCCCGGAGGAGGTGACGCGCTGGGTGGAAATACCCGCCTTCCGGGACGGGTCGGTCGTCACCCTCGACGGGGACATCGTCACGCGGCCGGGCCCGCGCCTGGTGACGGCGCTGGAGCAGATCTCCGGTGCGATCGCGGCGTGGCGCGAGGGCAGGGCGAAGGCACCCGCCCGGGGGAAAGGAGGGAAGCCGTGACGGGCGGTGCCGCCGGGAAGAGGGGCCGGCTCGTCTTTCCGGCGCTGGTCGCGGCGTTCCTCGGCGCCCTGGCGCTGTCCGCCGCGACGGGGCCCGTCGCGATCCCGTTCCGGAAGATGGCGGATGCCCTGCTGCACGGCGGGGACGACACGCCGGCGCGCGTCCTCCTCTCGCTGCGCCTCCCTCGCGCGCTGCTCGGAGCTCTGGTCGGCGGGGCCCTGGCTTCGTCCGGCGTCGCGTTCCAGGCGCTGCTGCGCAACCCGCTTGCAGACCCCTACATCCTCGGCGTCTCCGGGGGGGCCGCGGTGGGGGCGCTCACCGTGGCCCTCTTCCTGTCGGCGGACGCCTCCTCCGGCCTGCCGTTCTTCGCCTTCGTCGGGGCCGCGCTGTCGGCCCTGGCGGTGTTCCTTCTCGCGCGCCGGAAGAGCGGCGTGTCCCCCGAGCGGCTGATCCTCATGGGGGTCGTCGTGGGGGCGTTCCTGAACGCCGTCATCATGCTGATGGTCACCCTGTCCCCGCCCGGGAAGATACCGGGGGCGCTCTACTGGCTGATGGGGGACCTCGGGCTCGGGACGCCCCGCCGCGTGGCCGCTCTCTTTCCCTACGTGGCCCTGGGGGTCGCCGTTCTGCTGCTCCTGTCGCGGGGGCTCGACCTCCTGCTGCTGGGAGACCAGGCCGCCTTCCAGACGGGGCTCTCCGTGGAGCGGGTGAAGACCGCCACGTACCTCACGGCCTCCCTCCTGGCGGGGTCGGTGGTGGCGGTCTCGGGACTCATCGGCTTCGTCGGGCTCATCGTCCCGCACGGGGCGCGGGTCATGGTGGGCTCGGGGCACCGGCGGCTCCTCCCGGCGGCGTTCCTTCTCGGCGGGGCGTTCCTCGTCCTTTCCGACACCGTCGCCCGGGCCGCGTCCCCCGCAGGCGAACTCCCGGTGGGAGCGGTCACGGCGCTTGCCGGGGCGCCGTTCTTTCTCTACCTGCTCCGGAGAAACGGGGGGCGCTCGTGACGGCTCCCCTGGTGTCCGCCCGGCGCCTCTCCTTCCGGTACGGGGAGCGGGACGTCCTCCGGGAGGTGGACCTCGACCTTCAATCGGGCCGGGTGACGATCCTGCTGGGCCCGAACGGCTCCGGCAAGAGCACGCTGATCCGGGTCCTTTCGGGCGTCCTGCCGTCCGGCGGCGGCGAGGTTCTGCTCGCGGGCAGGCCTCCGGGAGCGTACGGCCGGCGCGAGATGGCCCGGCTCCTCTCGGTCGTCGGCCAGGATCCCCCGGTGGACTTCCCGATGACGGTCGCGGCCTACGTGGGGTTGGGCAGGTTTCCCCACCAGGGGCTTTTCGGGGGGACGTCGGCGGCGGACCGGGAGGAGGTCGAGCGCGCCCTCGCGATGACCGGGCTCGACCCCTTGCGTGACCGCGCCCTGTCGGCGATCTCGGCGGGGGAGCGCCAGCGGGCGACCGTCGCCCGCGCGGTCGCGCAGGACGCCCGGGTGATGCTGCTGGACGAGCCCACGGCGTTCCTCGACATCCGCCACCGGGTCGCCTTCTACGAGATCGTCACGCGCCTTGCGGGGACGCGCGGGGTCGCCGCGCTGGTGGCATCCCACGATCTCACCCTCTGCGCCGAGTACGGCGAGCGGATCGTCCTGCTCTCCGCGGGCGCGGTGGCGTCGCAGGGCCGGCCGGAGGAGGTCCTCACGCCGGAGAACGTCCGGGCGGCGTACGGGGTCGCGGTCGCCTGCGACCGGAACCCCGCGACCGGCGCGGTACGCGTCACCCCCCTGCGGGGAGCACCCTCCGGCTAAGGGCACCGTAGGCGCAGCGCGACGGTTGATCGTTTAACCAAATGGCAGGAAGCGGGGGTGGGGAGAAGCGATGACGCGAGGGGGGAGAAAGGTGTCACGGGTGGGGGTCCTCGCCGCCGCAGCGTTGACGGTGTTGGGTTCCACGGCAGCGCACGCGGAGGAGGCGCTGCGGACCGATCCGGTGGTCGTCACGGCGACGAGGATCCCCGAGAGGGTCTCCGAGCAGGCGTCGGACGTCAGCGTGGTGACGCGGGAGGAGTCGAGAATCCTCCTCCCGGTCGTGGCGGGTGACGTCCTGCAGGGGCTACCCGGCGTGGACGTCCAGCGCAGCGGCGTCGCGGGGGACCGGGAGAACATCAAGATCCGGGGAGGCCGGAGCGCGTACACCCTCGTACAGGTCGACGGGTTTCCCGTGAACAGCCCCTCCAGCGGCCAGTTCGACATCGGGTTCCTGCCGGTCGACCTGTTGGAGCGGGTCGAGGTGGTGCGAGGCGCCCAGAGCGCCCTGTACGGCTCCAACGCCATGTCCGGGGTGGTGAACTTCATTCCGCGGAAGGGGGATGGGACTGGACTGGGCGCCTCACTGGCCGGGGGAAGCTACGACACGCTGAAGTGGGGCGCCTTCGGGCAGGGCCGGTGGCAAGGAGGCGGCCTGTTCGCGGGCGCCGGCGGCTACCGGAGCGAGGGGATCCTCCCCAACGACGACGCCTCCATCGTCTCCTTCCTGGGGTCGGGAGACGCGGGGATCGGGGACCGGGTCCGCATCGGCGCGATGTACCTCGCGACGGACGGGGAGAAGGGGATCGCCGTGGACGACGACCCCCGCGACGTCAACCACCGGATGAAGCGACGGATCGATATCGGCGGAGTCCGGGTCGCCGCTGCCGTCAGCCGCACGGTGTCGCTGTCGGCTTCGGCGAGCACCGCCGCGGAAGAGTTGCAGGACAACGACCCCCCGAACTCCGGGCAGACGGCCGTCTTCGACTTCGTGGACCGGTCCCGGAAAACGGTGTACGGCCTGGAGGCCCGGTTCTCCGCGTCGCGGAAATCGACCACGATCCTCGGCGCCGAATACGACCGGGACCAGTCGGACAGCACGTCGGTCTTCTCCGACACGGGGTTCTCCTCCACGGACCAGCAGGACGTGGCGACGTACAACCGCTCGGTCTACCTCCAGGAGGAGCTGCGGCTGTCGAAGAAGGCCGGGGTCAGCCTCGGCGCCCGCCTGGATCGGAACTCGGAGGCGGGGACCCAGTTCAACCCGAAGGTAGCCGCGTTCCTGGAGGTCGGGAAGTGGGGCACCCGACTCCGCGCGGCGGCGGGACGGGGGTTCCGGGTTCCGACGCCGGTGGAGAAATTCAACCCGTTCAACGGGTACGCCGCCCTCGCCCCGGAGGTCGCGTGGTCGTACGAGGCCGGCGTGGACCAGCCGCTGATGGGGAACGCCGTCCGCCTGTCGGGGACCTGGTTCTATCAGGACTTCCAGGACCTGATCCAGCCGGACGAGGCCGTGACCGGCGGGCCCTTCGGCTTCCCGCAGCTGCGCAATATCGGCCACTCCTTCGCCCGCGGGGTGGAAGCCGGGGCGGCGGCGCGTCTGGCGGATACGGTGACGGCGCTGGCCACGTACACCTACACCGACACCTGGGACGGCTCCAAGGGGACCCCTCTGCTGGGGATCCCGAAGCAGCAGGGGATGCTGTCCGGCATCTACGAGCCCGTTCCCGCATTCCAGGCCCGGGCCGACTGGAGGTACGTGGGGGAGCAGTGGGACCTGGCCCCCTTCGCCTTCACCCCCGCCACGCGACCGGCGTACGCGCGGCTGGACATCTTCGGGAGGTACGCCTGGAAGTCGCCGGCCGGCCGCGTGCAGGAGGTGGCGTTCACGGGACGGGTGCAGAACGTCCTGAACCGGCACTACGAGGAACGGCTCGGCATCCCGTCGCCCGGGATCAACTTCCTCCTGGGGGCGGAAGTGGGCCTCTGAGACCGCTCCTGGGGCCGCCTTTACACCCCCCGGGAAAAGGGATAACGTATTTTATTGAAGAGTCGTTCCCTTGGGGGCTTCAGGCGATGGACCGCAGCGTCCTCGACACGTGCCGTGCGGAGCTGCAGCGGCAGCAGGACGAGCTCATGGCGGGGGCCGAGAAAACGGTGTCGGACATGACGTCCGTGGCGGAGGAGAATTTCCCGGACCCCACTGACCGCGCCCTCCTCGAGTCGAACCGGAACTTCACCCTCCGCCTGCGGGACCGGGACCGCAAGCTCCTGGTGAAGATCCAGGAGGCCATCAAACGGATCGAGAACGGCATGTTCGGGATCTGCGACGGGTGCGGGGGAGAGATCGAGGAGAAGCGGCTGATCGCCCGGCCGGTGACCACCCTCTGCATCGACTGCAAGACCGTCGCCGAGGAGGAAGAGGTCCGGTAGGAGCACCGACCGGCGCCTTCCCGCCGCTCCCCGGTAACCGGAGGCCAGATGACGGAGCTTCGCAAAGACCCGATCGTGGGCCGTTGGGTCATCATCTCCACGGAGCGCGCCAAGCGCCCCCACGAGTTCCCGCAGGAGCCCCCCCCGCGGCGCGAGGGGATCTGTCCCCTGTGTCCGGGAAGCGAGCGGATGACCCCCCCGGAGATCCTCGCCCGCCGGCCGGGCGGGGAACCCAACGACCCGAACTGGACGCTGCGGGTGGTCTCGAACAAGTTCCCGGCGCTGCGCATCGAGGGGGACCTGGGGAAGGCGGCGAACGGGATCTACGACCGGATGAACGGCATCGGGGCGCACGAGGTCGTGGTCGAGTCCGAGCGGCACGACGTCGACCTGTTCGACCTGCCGGAGAGGCGGTTCGAGGATGTCCTGTGGGCCTACCGGGACCGGCTCCTCGACCTGAAGAAGGACCACCGGTTCAAGTCCGTGATCATCTTCAAGAACCACGGCCCCGCCGCCGGCGCCTCCCTCACCCACAGCCACTCCCAGCTGATCGCCCTCCCGGTCGTTCCCAAGCGCGTGATCGAGGAGATGACGGGGTGCCGGGACTATTACCGCTTCCGCGACCGGTGTATCTTCTGCGACATCATCGTCCAGGAGATGGATCAGAAGGAGCGCATCGTCGAGGAGGGGAGCGAGTTCATCGCCTATGCGCCGTACGCGCCCCGCTTCCCTTTCGAGACGTGGATCGTGCCGAAGCGGCACCAGTGCGCCTACGAGATGATCGAGCCGGAGCAGACGCGGGCGCTGGCCGCCGTCTTCCGGCGGACCCTGCGGCGCCTGAACCTCGCCCTGGAGAACCCCCCGTTCAACTTCATCGTCCACAGCGCCCCGTTCCAGGAGAGGGCGGCGGACTTCTTCCACTGGCACATCGAGATCATGCCGAAACTCACGAAGGTGGCGGGGTTCGAGTGGGGGTCGGGTTTCTACATCAACCCGACGCCCCCGGAGGAGTCCGCCAAATACATGCGCGAGCTGCCCGAGTGAAGGCCGGGGTCCCGCGGTGAAGGTCCTCCTCGCCTCCTCGGAGATCGTCCCCTACGCCAAGACGGGGGGGCTGGCCGACGTCGCCGGCGCGCTCCCCAAGGCGCTTCGGAGGATCGGCGTCGAAGCGGACTGCATCATGCCCCTCTACCGGACGGTGGACCGCGGGCAGTTCCCCTACGCCGGCCCGGGGTTCCCGATCCGCGTCCCGCTGGGGCACCGGGAGGAGGCGGGGACCGTGGAGGAGACGGACGGCGGGGACGGGGTGCGCGCATTCCTGATCCGCAACGACCGGTATTTCGACCGGGAGTTCCTGTACGGCAACAAGGACGGAGACTACGTCGACAACTGCGAGCGCTTCACCTTCTTCTGCCGCGGCGTGATGGAGTGGATCCTGCGGTCGGGCCGGTCGTACGACATCATCCACTGCAACGACTGGCAGACGGCCCTGATCCCCGCGTACGTGAAGACCCTCTACGCGGCGGGGGCGGCGTTCCGGGGGATGGGGACCGTGTTCACCGTCCACAACCTGGGGTACCAGGGGCTGTTCTGGAACCACGATCTGCCCATGACGGGCCTGGGGTGGGATCTGTTCACCCCGCAGAGGCTCGAATTCTACGGGAAGCTGAACCTGATGAAGGCGGGGCTGGTCTTCGCGGACATCCTGACCACCGTCTCCGCCACCTACAGCCGCGAGATCCAGACGCCGGAATACGGCTACGGCCTCGAGGGGGTCCTCTACGAGCGCCGGGAGGACCTCTACGGGATCGTCAACGGCATCGACGACGAGGAGTGGCACCCCGCTACCGACCGTTTCATCGCGGAGAACTTCTCGGCCGGCGACCTGCGCGGGAAGGCGGCGTGCCGGCGGGACCTTCTCGCGGAGTTCGGCCTCCCCGACGAGGGCGTCCCGGTGCTGGGCTTCATCGGGCGCCTGAACGCGCAGAAGGGGTCCGACCTGCTGGACCAGATCGGGGTGTGGCTGGCGGGGCAGCGGCTGCGCGTGGTGTTCCTGGGGTCCGGGGAACGCCGGTACGAGGAGTCGATGGAAGCGCTCGGCCGGAAACACCCCGACCGGATCGCCATCCGCGTGGCGTACGACAACGCACTGGCGCACAAGATCGAGGCGGGGGCGGACATGTTCCTGATGCCGTCGCGCTACGAGCCGTGCGGCCTGAACCAGATCTACAGCCTGAAGTACGGGACCGTGCCCATCGTCCGCGAGACGGGGGGGCTGGCGGACACCGTGACGGACGCCGACGCGGACCCCGCCGGCGGGACCGGTTTCACCTTCCGCCGGTACGACGCGGAGGACCTGAAGGACGCGATCGCCCGCGCCCTGGCGGCGTACGCCGACCGGCCGCGCTGGGAGGCCATCGTCCAGCGGGGGATGGCCCTTGACTTCTCCTGGGACGCCTCCGCCCGGGAATACGCGTCCCTCTACGGGAAGGCGCTGCGCAAGCGGGGCCGCACGGGGTAGGACCCTTGACGGAACGCGCCGACAACCGCTTTTCCCACCTCGCGCGGGTCGTCGAGATCTCCAACTCGAACGTACAGATCGAGAACCGGCTGAAGCACATCTGCGACTTCCTCTCCCGGGAGACGGAGGCGGACTGCGTCTGCATCTACCGGCGGGACGGGCACGGGGACGACCTCGCCCCCTGGGTCTCCTCCTGCGTCGAGATCGAGGAGTGCACGAGGATGGACTTCGTCGTGCGGCCGGAGGAGGGGATCGCGGGGAAGGCCGCCCGCAAGCGGGCGCCGGTCTTCTACCCCGACGTGAAAACCAGCCCGCCGTCCCTGGCGGTTCCCCGGGAGCTCCGGGAGTTCACCTCGATCCTCTCCGTCCCCGTCATGGACGACGTCTACCTATACGGGGTAATGAACGTCTCCACCCTGCGCCCCGCGTCGTATTCCGCGGAGGACATGGCGTTCCTGTCCGCCGTGGCCACGGAAGTTGCGGGGGCGGTCCGCAACAGCCGGCTCTACAACGACGCGCGGAAGCGCGTGTCCGAGCTCATCACCCTGAACGAGATCGGCCGGGCGATCACCACCACCTTCGAGGTGAACGACATCCTCGGCTACGTCGCCACCACCACCTCCCGCCTCCTGTCGGCGGACGGCGTCACCGTGCGCCTGGCGACAGAGGGGCGCGGCGCCCTCAAGTCGATGGTGGACGAGGGGTACGACCATCCCGTGTTCCGCCGGGAGTCCCGCGCACTGGGGAAGCAGCTCGCCGTGCAGATCCACCACGAGATGCGCCCCCTCCTCGTCAACGCCCCGGAGGACTCCCCGTTCCACGCCGCCCTTGCCCGCCGGGGTGTCGTGTCCTTCCTGGGGCTGCCGATCCTCTCCAAGGGGAGGTCCCTCGGCGTCATCAGCTACTACTCCGCCTCGCCGCGCGTCCGCTTCGACACGGAGATGGTGCACCTGATGGAGACCGTGTGCTCCCAGCTGGCGAACGTGGTGGAGAACGCCATCGTGTTCCAGCGCGCGCAGCGGCTGGCCCAGGAGAACCAGGTCAAGGTGCAGAGGATTTCCACCCTTTACGACGTGGCCCGGGCGCTGATGTCCACGGTGAAGACGGATCGGCTCCTTCAGGTCATGCTGTACGCCCTCGTTTCTCCCGGGGGGCTGAATTTCAGCCGGGCGATCCTGTTCCTCCTCGCGGAGGACGGCCAGGCGCTCGTCGGTCGCATGGCGATGGGACCCCGGGATCGCGAGGAGGCCCTGCGGGGCGGCCCCGCGGAGGGGGCGCCCGACGCGATGGAGGAGGGGGTCCGGGGAATGCTGTGGCCCGGGATCGAAACCTTGCGGATCCCCCTGGCCACAACCCATTGCCTCGTCGCGAGAGCCGTGCTGGATAAGCGGGCGGTTCGCACCGAGACGGGGTGCGGCGGCACGGCGGGGGGCGCGGTTCCGGACGTTCGGGCGGGCTTCTGCGGCAACCATCCGGACAGCTTCGTCGTCGTCCCCCTGGTGATCAAGGGGGAGGCCCGCGGGGCGATCTACGTGGACAACCAGTTCCGGGAGCGTCCCATCGCGGACGAGGACATCCAGGTCCTCACGATGTTCGCCTCCAAGGCGTGCCTCGCGATGGAAAACGCCTCCCTGTACGAGTCCCTGGAGAGGGCGCTCCACGACGTGCGATCCACCCAGGACCGGCTGGTGCAGAGCGAGAAGCTGATGGCCCTGGGCGAAATGGCGGCCAAGATCGCCCACGAGATCAAGAACCCCCTCACGGTGATCGGCGGCTTCGCCCGGCGGATCGCCCGGGCCGCCGGCGGCGGGGCGTCGGACCCGCACTCCACGGCCCGGTACGCCCAGATCATCCTCAAGGAGGTCCAGCGACTGGAGCGGATCGTCCAGCAGACGCTATACTTCTCCCGCGAGGTGGTCCCCGCGCTGCGCAGCGTGGACCTCAACAGCGAAGTGCGGGACGTGCTGGCCATGTTCCGGGAGGAGATGGAGGAGGCGCGGATCACCACGGTGTCGGACCTCTCCCCCGCGATCCCGGTCATCTCCGTGGACCCGGACCAGCTGCGGCAGGTATTATGGAACCTCTTCTCCAACGCCGTCCAGGCGATGGAGGGAAGCGGCATCCTCACTATCGCAACCCGCCCCGCCCGCCCCGACGAGGGGGCCGGCGTGGTGTTCCAGGTGAGCGACACCGGCGGCGGCATCCCGCACGACGTGGTGCACAACATCTTCAACCCCTTCTTCACCACGAAGTCCAAGGGGACGGGGCTCGGGCTCCCCATCGTCCACGCCATCGTGGAGAAGCACGGGGGGACGATCCACCTGGACAACCGGGAGGGGCAGGGCGTCACCTTCTCCGTCTTCCTCCCTCTCTTCCCCAAGGAGACGGGGGCTGGGGATCGGATCCTCGAACAGATGCGCAAGGGCGGGGCCAATGAGAGCGGGATCAAGGCACATCCGGGATAAGGTCGAGGCGGGGGAGAGGCTGTCGGACGCCGACGCCCTTGCCCTGTACGGGACGCGGGATATCCTCGCCGTCGGCGAAATGGCCCAGCTGGCGAACCGGCGGGTGAACGGAGACCGGGTCTACTTCATCGTCAACCGCCACATCAACCCCACGAACATCTGCGTGAACCGGTGCAAGTTCTGCGCCTTCAGCAAGGGGAAGGGAGAGCCCCTCGCCTACACGATGACGATGGAGGAGATCCTCCGCCGTTCGGAGGAAGCCCGGGCGCAACGGGCGACGGAGCTCCACATCGTCGGGGGACTGCACCCCGACCTCCCCTTCGACTTCTACCTGATGATGCTGCGTTCCCTGCGGGAGCGGTTCCCCTCGCTGCACATCCAGGCGTTCACCGCCGTGGAGATCGACTACTTCGCGAAGATCACCGGGCTCCCTCTCCGCGAGGTGATCGGGCAGCTGAAGGACGCGGGGTTGGGAAGCCTCCCGGGGGGGGGCGCCGAGATCTTCGCCCCGGAGATCCGCAACCGGATCTGCCCGGAGAAGATCTCCGGGGACCGGTGGATCGAGGTGATGGAAGCGGTCCATGCGGCGGGGTTGCGCAGCAACGCCACGATGCTCTACGGCCACGTGGAGACCCTCGAGTCCCGCGTGGACCACATGCGGCGCCTCCGGGAGCTGCAGGACCGCACCGGCGGCTTCCAGTCCTTCATCCCCCTCGCCTTCCACCCGAAGAACACGGAGATCGCGAAGGGGTACACCACGGGCCTGTCGGACCTCCTCGCCCTGGCGGTGGCGCGCCTCTACCTCGACAACTTCCGGCACATCAAGTCGTTCTGGATCATGGTCGGGCCGAAGCTCGCCCAGATCTCCCTGCACTTCGGCGTCGACGACATCGACGGGACCGTCGTGGAGGAGAAGATCACCCATGCCGCGGGGGCGCAGGCGGGGCAGGAGATGCCGGTCGCCGAGCTCGTGACGATGATCCGGCAGGCGGGCCGGATCCCCGTCGAGCGGGACACGCTCTACAACGTGGTCCGAGAGTGGCCCGCGGAAGGCCCCCCGGCGTGACGGCTTGGGGAGGGGCGCTCGCGCGGGCGGAGCGAGGGGCCGTAGACGTCGCGGAGGGGGCGCGGCTGCTGCGGGAGGCGCCGCTGTTCGCGCTCGGCCGGGCGGCCGACGCCGTCCGCAGGCGCCTGCATCCGGACGGCGTGGTCACCTACATCGTCGACCGGAACATCAACTACACGAACGTGTGCTCCTGCGGCTGCTCCTTCTGCGCGTTCTACCGGGGGAAGGACGCCCCCGACGCGTACGTCCTCTCGGAGGAGGAGATCTCCGCGAAGATCGTGGAGACGATCGCGGCCGGCGGGGTACGGGTGCTCCTCCAGGGGGGGCTGCACCCCGACTGGGGGATCGGGGAGGCGGAGCGGCTGGTCCGCGCGGTGAAGCGCCACCCGATCCTGCTGCACGGCTTCTCGCCCCCGGAGATCTGGCACTTCGCGCACCAGTCCGGGTTGACGATCGGGGAAGTGATCGCCCGGCTGCGGGACGCCGGACTCGACTCGGTCCCCGGGGGCGGGGCGGAGATCCTCGACGACGAGGTGCGGCGGCGGATCAGCCCGAGGAAGATCGGATGGGAGCAGTGGGCGGAGGTGATGCGGGAGGCGCACCGGCAGGGATTGCGCACCTCCGCGACGATGATGTTCGGCAGCGTCGAGAGCCCGGAGGCGATCGTGACCCACCTCCTGCGGGTCCGGGCGCTCCAGGCGGAGACGGGCGGGTTCACCGCCTTCATCCCGTGGACCTTCCAGGCGGGGAACACGGAGCTGTCGCGGGATCCGCGCTTCGGCGACGCGGCGGTCCCGGGGTTCGGCCACGCCCTCGGGTACCTGCGGGTGCTGGCGTTCTCCCGGCTCCTGCTGCCGGACGTCCCCACGGTGCAGGTGTCCTGGGTGACCATGGGGGCGAAAGTGGCGCAGATCGGGCTGTTCTTCGGTGCGGACGACTTCGGCAGCACCATGATGGAGGAGAACGTGGTGGCCTCCGCCGGCGTCGCCTTCCGCATGTCGGAGGAGGAGATCGTCGCCACCATCCGGGACGCGGGGTTCACACCCGCGAGACGTGGCGGGGGACACTCCTGATGCTGGCGGGGGACACACCTTCCCTCCATCCCGGGTTTACACCAGGTATGTCCCCCTAAAAGGAGATCATGGGATGCTCGACCTGAAATTCGTCCGGGACAACGTCGCGGCGGTGGAGGAGGCGCTCCGGAAGCGCCGGTCGACGCTCTCCCTGGAGGGGTTCGTGGCGCTGGACCGGGAGCGGCGGGAACGGCTCGTACTCGTGGAGAGGATGCGGGCCGAGCGCAACGCCGCCTCGGAGGAGATCGGGCGCCTGCGACGGGAGAAGAAGGACGCCACGGACCTCATGGAACGGATGAAGTCGCTCTCGTCGCGGCTGAAAGGGGCGGAAGCCGAGCTGCCGGCCATCGAGGGGAAGATGGAAGAGTTCCTCCTCTCCATCCCCAACGTTCCGGCCCCTTCCGTCCCGGAAGGGGCGGGGGAGGAGGACAACCCCACGGTGCGGACGTGGGGGACCCCGGGGACCTTTTCCTTCCCCGTGAAGGATCACGTGGACATCGGAGCGGATCTGGACATCCTCGACTTCGACCGGGCCGCCAAGATCGCGGGGGGGCGGTTCTGCCTCTCGAAGGGGGCAGGGGCGCTGCTGGAGCGGGCCCTCATCGGCTTCATGCTCGACGTCCACACCCGGGAGCACGGCTATCTCGAAGTGCTCCCCCCGTTCCTGGCGAACAGCGCCTCGTTCCTGGGCACCGGGCAGCTCCCCAAGTTCGAGGAGGACCTGTTCCGCGTGGCGGGGACGGACTATTTCCTGATCCCGACGGCGGAGGTGCCGGTGACGAACATCGTCCGGGACGAGATCCTGCCGGTGGAATCGCTCCCGCTGAAGATGACCGCCTGGACGCCGTGCTTCCGGGCGGAGGCGGGTTCCTACGGGAAGGACACGCGGGGGATGATCCGGCAGCACCAGTTCAACAAGGTGGAGCTGGTCAAGATCTGCCGCCCGGAGCAGTCCGCGGAGGAGCTGGAGAAGCTCACCGCCGACGCGGAGGAGATCCTCAAGCGTCTCGGCCTGCCGTACCGCGTGGTGACGCTGTGCACCGGCGACCTCGGGTTCTCGGCCGCGAAGACGTACGACATCGAGGTGTGGATCCCCTCCCAGGGCCGGTACCGGGAGATCTCCTCCTGCAGCACCTTCACGGATTTCCAGGCCCGCCGGGCGAAGATCCGGTTCCGCGAGGGGGCGTCGGGGAAGACCCGGCTGGCCCACACACTGAACGGATCGGGGCTGGCGGTGGGGCGGACGGTGGTGGCGATCCTGGAGAACTTCCAGAGGGAGGACGGCTCGGTCGACGTCCCGGAGGCACTGCGCCCTTACATGGGCGGGATGGCGCGGATCGGGAAACGCTGCTAGAATCCATTTCCGGCCGGAGGAATTCTTCCTGCCCTGAAATATACGTGGCGAGGGATCGATGGCCGTCAAGGTGAACGTACCGCATCTCCACCCGATACTGATTCATTTCCCGCAGGGCCTGTTCCCGGTGGCGTTCGCCTCGTTCTGCCTCTATTTCGTAACGGGGGTGCGGGAGTTCGAGTCGGGGGCGTTCGTCATGGCGCTGTTCGGCCTGCTGGCGGCCCCCGTCACCACGGCGACGGGGTTCTTCGACTGGTGG
>JAGGAJ010000021.1 GCA_017889845.1 Deltaproteobacteria bacterium | reverse complement strand
GACCGTGACCTTGTAGGTCACGACATCCCCGTGGAAGACCTTCTGCCACACTTCGAAGGTCGAGGGAGGCCGGGAGAAGGTGTACTCGCCGTAGTGGAGGCGGCGGCTCGTGAAGGTCAGGTATACGAGCGCCCGGAACACCAGGGGGCGCCGGAGAACCCCGCCCTCGTGGAGGGCGGAAACCACTTCGGGCACTCCGCTTCCCCGCGGGACGGTCACCTTCCGGTCCTGCCACTCCGCCGGCTTTATGGTGTCGAACAGCAGGAAGGCTGCAAGGAGCGCCACGGCGAGCGCCGCGACGGCGGCTCCCCACGCGATCCGGCTGTTCGAAAGGGTCAACGGGGGGCCGGTCATTTCCGCCTGCGCAGGTCCAGGAAGCTCTGGAGCAGGAACATGGCGGACAGGCTGTCCCGGAGCTCCTTCCTCCGCTCCCTGCGCACGCCGGATTCGATGAGATGCCGCTCCGACTGGGCGGTGGTCATCCTCTCGTCCCACATGGTGACCGGTAGCGACAACTCCGCGGACAGCGTGTCCCCGAAGGCTCTCGCCCGCGCGGCCTGGGGCCCCTCGTCCCCGTTCAGCAGAAGGGGAAGGCCCAACACCACGGAATCCACCCCCAGCCCGCCGACCAGCCGGGCGATCCCCGCGATGTCTTTCCGGTCCCCTTCCCGGTGTAGGGCGGGCAGCGGCTGGGCCGTGATGCCGAGGGGGTCGGAAACCGCCACCCCGATCCGGCGGCTTCCGTAGTCCAGTCCCAGTACCCGCCCGCCGGGAACTCCTTCCGCCATGGCAACCTCCTTGGGCCCTCTGAGTGTACGTTCCGGCCGTTGCAACCGTCAACCGGCCGGATTGACGAACCTTTCCCCCTCCGGTATGACTATATCCAATTGCGGAGGGGAGATGGCGGGGTCGATCACCGACGTTCCCGGGGTGCTCCTCGGGCACGCGCACGACGCGGTCCGGGGCTCCGGGGTGACGGTCCTCCTGTTCCCCGACGGCGGGACGGGGGCGGCCGACATCCGGGGAGAGGCCGCCGGGACGCGCCAGATGGACTCGTTGCTTCGGCCCCACCCGGCGCGGCTGGTGCACGCGATCGTCCTCGCGGGGGGAAGCGCCTTCGGGATGGACGCCGCCTCGGGCGTCCTGCGATTTCTCGAGCAGCGATACGTCGGGTTCGCCACGCCGGCCGGGGTCATTCCCATCGCTCCGACGGCGGTGGTATACGACCTGGGGTACGCGGATCCCGCCTTCCGCCCCGGTCCCGGGATGGGATACGAAGCGTCCCGGAACGCCTCCTCCCTGCCGCCCCGCCGGGGATCGGTCGGGGCCGGCGCGGGGGCCACGGTGGGCAAGGCGCTCGGGATCGGGCGGGCCATGAAGGGCGGTTTCGGCACGGCGTCGGAAACCGTCGGCGGGACGACGGTCGGCGCGTGCGCCGTCGTGAACGCCTTCGGCGACGTGGTGGATCCGGCGACGGGGGAGTGGGTGGCCGGCGCGCGGGCCGAGGGAACCGACGCGCCTGCGGACACGGAGGCGCTCTTCCGGGGGGGGTTCCGGAGGGAGCCGTTCGCCCCGGAGAACACCACGCTGGCGGTGGTCGCGACGGCGGACCTGCTCGCGCGGGATGAACTGCTGGGCGTGGCCCGGATGGCGCACGCGGCGCTGTGCCGGGTCATTCGGCCGGTCCACACCCCCATGGACGGCGACATCGTGGTGGCCGTGTCGACGGGGAAGTCCGGGAGAACGGGGAACACGCTCCAGACGGCGGCCTTGGGGACACGCGCGCTGGAGGCGTCGATCCTGGACGGCGTGCGGTCCGCGCGGGGGACGTCCGCGGTGCCCGCCGCGGGGGAGTTGCCGGGGAGACGGGGGAGGCAGAGATGATCGAACGGATCGAGGATGCGTTGCGGAAGCTCCTGTCGGACCCGTCGGCGGCCGTGCGGGAGGCGGCCTCCGGGGCCATGGACCGCACCCGGGCGAAGCAGTCGCTGGAGATGCACCGGGCGCGGATCCGCGTGGGCGGCGTCGAGGAGAAGATCCGGGCGATCCAGACCGCGGGGGAGTTGGGCGGGTCCGAGGGGGTATCCCTCCTGATGGAAGCCCTCGCGGATCCCGGCGCGGAAGTCCGAGGGGCGGCCGTGCGCGCCCTCGCGGCATTCCCGCACCCTCCCGTTCTCAAGGCGTTGTGGGAGATGCTCCCGCGGGAGCGGGGGGTGGTGCTGGGGAACCTCCTCGAGGCGCTGGGGGCGTCGGGGAGGAAGGAACTCGCACCCCACGTGGAGAAGTTCCTCGACCACCCGGAACCCGAGGTGCGTTCGAAAGCGGTTTCGTCGTTCGCCCGGATGAGCGACGCGTCGGGTTGGGAGAAGATCCTCGCAAAGGCCGCGGACCCGAGCGAATCCGTGCGCGCCGCGGTGGCGGAGGCGCTGGGGGGCTGGACGGCCCGTCCCTAGGCGGAAGCCGCGGCGAAGACCTCGTTCAACGACACCGCCGGCATCAGCAGCGGGTTCACCGTCCCGAGGATGGCCCGGCGCGGCTCCCCGCTGGAAGGATCGGCCTCGGACAGGTCCACGGCTTCCGGCGCGGCCACGGGGTTCCCCGCAGGGTCGAACAGGACCGCCATCCGGGGATGGCTCTTCCCCTCATCCGGCGCGCCGGTCACGATCCCCACCTCCATTGTGCTCAGCCGCACCATCGTCCCGATCGGGTAGACCCCCAGGGAGCGTTCCAGCAGGAACACGAGTTCCGGGTCCAGCGACTTCCCGGAAAGTTTTCTCATGATCTCGAGCGCCTGCGGCGGGGTGCGGGCCTTCTGATACGTCCGCATCGTGGTCAGGGCGTCGTAGCAGTCCGCCACGGCGATGACCTGCGAGTGCGCGTGCGTGCGGTACTCCGGCTCGGGCCTTGGGTAGCCGGTGCGGTCGAACCGCATGTGGTGCTCCCGCACCATGTACCGCGTCTTGTCCTGGATGTGGGACATCCTCCCGAGGATGGAGTACCCCTCCTCGGGGTGCTTCTTGATCTCCTCGAACTCCTCGACGGTGAGGGTACCGGGCTTGCGGATGAGGTCCAGGGCGAGCTGGGTCTTCCCCACGTCGTGCAGCAGCCCCGCCACGCCGACGTTGATCCGTTCCTGCTCCGGTAGCGAAAGGCTCTCCGCCACGGCGATGGAGAGGATGGAGACGTTCACGGAGTGGTTGTAGGTGTACTCGTCGAAGTTCTTGATCAGCGTGAGGGCGAGCATGGCGTCCCGGTTCCGGGTGAGCATGCCGCTCATCTCGCGCACTGCCCGGTCGGTGTCGGCGCCGTTCGGCGTGATGCCTCCGCGCACGTCCTTCAGGGCCCTGACGATCACGTCGACTGCGTTCCCGTAGATCTCGCGGGCGAGGGTGAAGTCGTCCTCCTCGTCCTCGGTCGCCGTGACCCGGATGTGGCGGACCCCCGCCCGGGAGAGGCGCTCCTTGATCGTCGGGACGGGCAGCCCGTTCTCCTTCGTCTCGTGGAGGAACCGGACGAAGCTCTCCACGTCGCCGATTGCGACCCCCCGCTCGAAGATGACCGCGGGCACGCCGATCGTCCCGAGGCGCGCCATGAAGAGTTCGAGGGAGGAAGTCAGCTGGAAAACGGGCACCCCCTCGAAGACCAGCGTGCCGTCGGAGATGGTCAGCGCGAGTTCGTGCCGGTCGAGGAGGAAGGGCAGGATCTCCGCGTGGCATTTTTCCACGGGGTTGCGGACCAGCGGGTGGGTGGGAGGATACAGCCCGCGGTTCTTCAGCGACGTCCCCAGCAGCCGGACAATCCCGGCGATTGCGCCTTCCATCTGCCTGCGGTCCATGGTTCCCTCCGCTACAAATCGAGCCGGTTGATGATCCGCTGGGCCTCGATCCGGAGGTGCTCGTCGGGAGACCGCAGAGCCTCCTCGAGGACCTCCCGGGACCGTTTGCCCTTCATCTTTGAGATGCTCCGGAGGGCGTGGGTTTTCATGGCGCGGAACTTTTCCGTCTGCCAGATGGCGGGAAGGGAGAGGACCTCCTCGAGCGCCGTGAGCGCCTCGTCGGTGCCGATCGACCGGAGGGAGTCGATCGACTCGTGGGCGAGTCGGTAGTTCGGGTAGAGGACCCGCTTCGTGGCGATACGCCGGTAGAGGGCGACCACCGCTTCCGTATCCCGCTTGAGGGCCAGCGCCGCCGTGGCGGTGAGCGCCACGGTCTCCTCGGGAAAGAAGCAGAGATCGCAGAGGGCGGTCACGGAAGTGGGGTGGGGAA
The DNA here is from genome assembly GCA_017889845.1 of Deltaproteobacteria bacterium. Classification (GTDB taxonomy): domain Bacteria; phylum Desulfobacterota; class Deferrimicrobia; order Deferrimicrobiales; family Deferrimicrobiaceae; genus JAGGAJ01. The sequence goes on along the minus strand of JAGGAJ010000021.1, from coordinate 10,834 downwards.
TCCTGGAGAGGGCCTTGATCGCCTCCTTCTTCACGCGCAGGTCGGGGTGGGTCAGGGTGGCCGCCACGTGCGGGGCGAGGTCGGGCATCCCGAGGCCCCCCAGGACGGTGATCATGTTCCGCACCATGTACCAGCGGGAGTCGCCGAGGTTCTCGAGGATGGCCGGGACCGCCGGCCTCCCGATGCGGGTGACGATCTCCACGATGAGCTTCCGCACGAGGAGGTCCTCCTCGTCCGCCAGCATCTGGAGCAGCGGGCCGACGGTACGCTCCTCCAGCGCGACGAGGACGGTCTCGATCTCCTTCCGGCCGCGGCCCCCGCGCTTCCGGAGGAGCCCGAGATAATGCGCGATCAGTTCGTCGGAGGCCAGTTCCTTGATCCCGAGACGGGCAAGGGCCCCGATCTCCGCGCTTCCCCCCGGCGGGAGCTCGATGTGCCGGATGAAGATCCCCATCGCCCGGCTCGCGTAATCGATCCTCCGGCCGGACGGCTCGGAGAGGAGGAACCGGGAGAACTCCACGATATGGCCGCGGTACGCGGAAGGGTCGGTCTCCTTCTCGATGCGGGCGAGGAGGGAGTCGAGCGTGACGACCTCCGCCGGTGTCTCGTCCTCCGGGAGGCCCACCGGGTCGGTCGAGCGGAGCGGCTCTTCCACGAGGTCCTCTGGTTCCACCTCGACGAGTTCCTCCTCCTTTTTCAGCAGCTCGGTGAGGCGCGCGTAGTCGACCCGGTTCGCCCAGATGCGGGAAACCTTCTCCTGGAGGAGGACGCTCTCCAACCCGCCCCCGTCCTGGATCTGTTCGACGTCCCGGGTGACGATCTTCAGGAACGCGACGACCTGGTCGGGCGGCAGGTTCGGCAGGAAGATGATCCGGGACGCACGCCGGAGATACAGTTCCCGATTGAGGTCGGCGAGCGCCTTGATCCCGGCCGGCAGGGGGACCTCATTGTACAGCAGGGCGCCCTTGGTGACCGTGATCTCCAGCCCTTCCTCCGGCAGGGGGATCTCCTCGAACAGCAGGATGATCTTCGTCACCGTCTGGACCAGGCTGGGGTGCCCGGCGGGGTAGAAGCTCGCGCTTTTCATCCCCTTGGCCAGTTCCGTGACCGCCAGGGTAACGCGATTCATGAAAAGGTCGTCGGTCGGCCGCGGGGTGTCGGTCATCCCTGGGATGGAAAATGCGGTTTTATGGTCATACTGTGGTAAATATCCGTCATGGGTGCCGTTCAAGTCAACCGTTTTCGGGGAAACCGCTGGCTTCGCGGGGCGTTGCGCGCCATTGCCACCGGTTTCGGTGCGGGATTCTGTCCCGTGGCGCCGGGGACCGCCGGGACGCTCGTCGCCCTCCCGCTCTGGTACTGGTCCGGGGGGTGGGGGGCGCGGCACTTTTTCCTGCTCGCCGCGGTCCTCCTGGTGTCGGTCCCCTCTGCGAACCAGGAGGTGGAAGCCACCGGGAACGCGGACCCCGGCTCGGTGGTCATCGACGAGATCGCCGGGATGCTTCTCGCGGCGACCGCGATCCCCTGGAGCCTGCGCTCCGCAGCGATCCTCTTCCTGCTGTTCCGGCTGTTCGATATCCTGAAGTTCGGGCCGGCGGCGTGGCTGGACAGGCGGAAAGGTGCCGTGTACGTGGTGGCGGACGACCTGGCCGCGGGCCTGTACGCCGCGGCGGCGTACCGGGGGATCGCATGGCTGACCGGGTGACCCGCGGGCGCTCCGGCAGGCTGGGGGAGCTTCTCCTCGCCTCGGGGAAGACCTTGGCCGTTGCGGAGTCGTGCACGGGGGGACTCCTGGCGGGGGCGATCACCGACGTCCCCGGGAGTTCCCGCTACTTCCTCGGGGGATTGGTGGCGTATCACAACGACGTGAAGGCCTCCGCCCTCGGGGTCCCGCCCGCCCTCGTCGCCGCCCACGGGGCGGTGAGCGGGGCGGTCGCACTCGCGATGGCCGAGGGGGTCCTGGACCGGATCGGCGCGGACGTCGCGATCGCGACCACGGGGGTGGCGGGGCCGGGCGGCGGCACGAGGGGGAAGCCGGTGGGCACGGTGTGGGTAGCCGTGGCGGACCGACGAGGGGTCCGGCGGGCGCACCGGCACCGGTTCGGGGGAGACCGGGGAGAGGTCCGCCGCGCGACGGTCCGGGCGGCCCTGGAGGCCGCCGTATCCCTGCTTTCCGAAGGGAGGGAGGGGCAGCGGTGCGGCTGTTCACCGGGATCGCTCTGACTTCGGTGTGCCGGGCCGCCGTCGCGGCGGCGGTGGCGACGCTCCGTGCCGATCCGGCCCCCGTTTCCTGGGTGGCCCCGGGGAACCTTCACGTCACCCTGAAATTCCTCGGGGAAACCTCTCCGAACCGGGTGGGGGCCGTCGCGGACGCCCTGGCGGGAGTCGCGGCCAACTTCCCCCCGTTCGGGCTGGAGGCGGAGGGAGCGGGATTGTTCCCCGGCACGCGGAATCCCAGGGTCCTCTGGGTCGGCCTCCGGGAACCGCTTGAATTGGTAAGGGAGTTGCAAGAGAATATGGAGAACGCACTTTCGGGGGCCGGGTTTCCCCGGGAGGATCGTCCGTTCCACCCCCACATAACGGTCGGGCGCGCCCGCGGGGTGCTGCCTCCCGCGTGGGGCGACCGGTTCCTCCGGGCCCTCTCCGGCCGGCGCTTCGGCGAGGTGCCCGTTCCGAAGATCACGCTCTACGAATCCCGCCTCTCCCCCGGGGGGGCGGTCTACACCGTCGTGCGCGACTTCCTGCTGTCGGGCGGGGCGCGGGCGTGGCGGGAAAACAAGGAGAGATCGCCATGAGCCAGGACGCAAGCCGCCGCAAGGCCCTCGACATGGCCGTCGCGGCCATCGAGAAGAATTACGGGAAGGGCGCCATCATGCGGCTGGGGGCGGACACCCCGGCCAAGGACGTCCCCGTCATCTCCACCGGGGCGATCTCCCTGGACGCGGCTCTCGGCATCGGCGGGATCCCGAGGGGACGGGTGACGGAGATCTTCGGGCCGGAATCCTCCGGGAAGACCACCCTGGCCCTCCACATCATCGCGGAGGCCCAGAAGACGGGCGGGATCGCCGGCTTCGTCGACGCGGAGCACGCCCTCGACCTGGCGTACGCACGGAAGCTCGGGATCTCCACCGAGGATCTCCTCATCTCCCAGCCTGATACGGGGGAACAGGCGCTGGAGATCGCGGAGATGCTCGTCCGCAGCGGCGCCCTGGACGTCCTGGTGGTCGACTCCGTCGCCGCCCTCGTCCCCAAGGCGGAGATCGAGGGGGAGATGGGGGACGCCCACATGGGGCTGCAGGCGCGGCTGATGTCCCAGGCCCTGCGCAAGCTCACCGGCACGATCAGCAAGTCCCAGACATCCGTCATCTTCATCAACCAGATCCGCCAGAAGATCGGCGTCATGTTCGGCAATCCGGAAACCACCACGGGCGGAAACGCCCTGAAGTTCTACGCCTCCGTGCGGATGGACATCCGGCGGATCGCCCAGATCAAGAAGGACGACGATGTCATCGGGGGCCGTACGCGGGTCAAGGTGGTCAAGAACAAGCTCGCCCCCCCTTTCCGCGAGGCGGAGTTCGACATCCTCTACGGGGAGGGAATCTCCCGGGAGGGGGACATCCTCGACCTGGGGGCGGAGCTCGACATCGTGGAGAAGAGCGGCGCGTGGTACTCTGTCGACGGCGAGCGGATCGGGCAGGGCCGGGAGAACGCCCGCGTGTTCCTGAAGGAGCACCCGGAGATGGCTGCCGCCCTGTCGAAGAAGATCCTGGCCCGGTACGGGATCGGGGAGGGTGGCAAACCCGCGGCGGAAGGAGCGTGATGCCTTGGAGCTGAACGACATCCTGAAGGTGGCCTCCAAGCACGGCGCCTCGGACGTCCACCTCAAGGTGGGGCTCCCCCCCATCTTCCGGATCAACGGGAAACTCGTGCCCCTCAAGGTCCCGGACCCGCTCAAGACCGAGGACCTGGAGGCGATGACCCGGCTCATCTTCCGGGAAGGGCAGCAGGACCGCTTCGAGCGGCACCACGAGCTGGACTGCGCCTACAGCGTCCAGGGGCTGGGGCGGTTCCGCGTCAACGTCTTCCAGCAGCGCGGGACGATCGGCATCGTGCTGCGGATCGTGCCCGTCGGCGTGAAGACCTTCGAGGACCTCCACCTCCCAAAGGTGCTGGAGAAGGTCGCGCTGGAGGAGCGCGGGATGATCCTGTGCACCGGGACGACGGGGTGCGGCAAGTCGACCACCCTCGCCGCCATGGTGCAGTTCATCAACACCCGCCGGAGCTGCCACGTCATGACGATCGAGGACCCGATCGAGTTCCTGCTGCGGGACAACAAGAGCATCATCAACCAGCGCGAGCTCGGCGTGGACACCTCCTCCTTCGCGGACGCGCTGAAGAGCGCCCTCCGGCAGGATCCGGACGTCATCCTGGTAGGGGAGATGCGCGACCTGGACACGATCGAGACGGCGATCACCGCGGCGGAGACCGGCCACCTCGTCCTGTCCACGCTGCACACCCTCGACGCGGCCGAGACGATCAACCGGATCGTCGCGTCCTTCCCCCCCTTCCAGCAGAAGCAGATCCGCCTGCAGCTCGCCTCCGTCCTGAGGGCGGTCGTCTCGCAGCGGCTGGTGCCCCGGGCCGACGGGCAGGGGAGAGTCCCCGCGGCGGAAGTCCTGCTGAACACCGCCCGCGTCCGGGAGTACATCGAGGACAAGGACAAGACCCGGAAGATACGGGAGGCGATCGCCCAGGGATTCGTGAGCTACGGGATGCAGACGTTCGACCAGTCCCTCATGTCGCTCCTGAAGGAGAACCTCATCTCCCTCGACGAGGCGCTCCGGCAGGCGAGCAACCCCGACGACTTCGCGCTCCGCGTCCGCGGGATCTCCTCGACATCGGACCTGACCTGGGACGACTTTGACAAGGCCGGACCCCCGAAGGAGAGCTGAGGGAGGAGGGGTCCCGCCGCCCCCCGGAAAACCGCTGGACCTGGCCGTGCGGATGCTCGCACGGCGGCCTCTCAGCGAGGGGGAGATGGCGATTCGCCTGGCGGGGAAGGGGGTCCCGGAGCCGGTGGTCGCCGGGACCGTCGCACGGCTGCGGGAGCTGGGGCTCCTGGACGACGCGGCGCTGTGCCGCCAGCTGGCCGGGAGCTGGCAGGAAGGACGCCGGTACGGGCCGGCGAAGATCGCGCGGAACCTCGCGGCGAGACGGTTCCCCCGGGGCATGGTGGAAGCGGTGCTGCGGGAGGTCTCGCCCGCGGCCGCCGTGGCCGCGGCCGCCGCCGCGGCCCTGCGGAAACGGTTCCGGGGGGGTATCCCCCCGGGAAGGGAGAACGCCGCGAAAGCGTACCGCTTCCTCGCGGGGCGGGGGTTTCCCCCGGAGGTTTGCCGGGCGGCCGTCGGACGCCTGGCTTCCGACACTCCCGAAGGAGACGACTGAATGGCCAAGACGGGTGCGCAGCTACGTTCCGCGTTCCTCGCCTATTTCGAGCGGCACGGGCACAAGATCCTGCCCAGCGCCTCCCTCATCCCGGGGAACGACCCCACCCTCCTGTTCACCAACTCCGGGATGGTCCAGTTCAAGGAATATTTCCTCGGGATGACATCCGCCTCCTTCCGGCGCGCGGCCACCTCCCAGCGGTGCCTGCGGGTCAGCGGCAAGCACAACGACCTGGAGAACGTGGGGTACACGGCGCGGCACCACACCCTGTTCGAGATGCTGGGGAACTTCTCCTTCGGCGACTACTTCAAGAAGGATGCGATCTTCTTCGGATGGGACTTCCTCACGCGGGAGGTCGGCCTCGACGGGAAGCGGATGACCGTCTCGGTGTTCCGGGAGGACGACGATGCGTACGACATCTGGCACGGGACCATGGGGATCCCCGCCTCCCGGATCGTCCGGTTCGACGAGAAGGACAACTTCTGGGCGATGGGCCCCACGGGCCCCTGCGGCCCCTGCTCGGAGATCATCTACGACCAGGGCGAGGGGGTGGGCTGCGGCCGGCCGGAGTGCGCCGTCGGGTGCGATTGCGACCGGTTCCTCGAGATCTGGAACCTCGTGTTCATGCAGTACAACCAGGACGAGGGGGGGACCAGGACGCCGCTGCCCAAACCCAGTATCGACACGGGGATGGGGCTGGAGCGGCTGGCCGGCGTGGTGCAGGGGGTCAAAAGCAACTACGACACCGACCTGTTCCGGCCGATCCTCGCGGAGATCTCCGGTCTGTGCTCCGTTGCGCCGGGGAGTTCCGCCGCCCTCGACGCCGCGGTGCGCGTGATCGCGGACCACGCGCGGGCCACCGCGTTCCTCATCGCCGACGGCATCGTCCCCTCCAACGAGGGCCGCGGCTACGTCCTCCGCCGGATCATGCGCCGTGGCTTGCGCCACGGGAAGAAGCTCGGCTTCGACGGCCCCTTCCTGCATAAGGTGGCGGGGAAGGTGGTGGCGGAGTTTTCCGGGGCGTACCCCGAGCTGGGGAAGAGCGCCTCCTTCATCGACACCGTCTCCTTCCAGGAGGAGAGGCGGTTCCTCGAGACGCTGGACGCCGGCCTCCGGATGGTGGAGGATGAGTTTTCACGGATGGAGAAGCGGGGGGGGAAGGAGTTCCCGGGGGACGTAGCGTTCCGGCTGTACGACACGTTCGGGTTCCCGGTCGACCTCACCGGCGACCTGTGCCGGGAGCGGGGGGTGACCCTCGACTCCGCCGGGTTCGAGGCCGAGATGGAGAAGCAGCGCGCCCAGTCCCGGGTTTCCTGGAAGGGCGGCGAGATCGGTGGACAGGACGCCGTCGCCGCGGAGCTCGCCCGGTCGGGCGTCGCGGTGAGCTTCGTGGGGTACGAGAGGCAGTCGGCGGCGGCCCGGGTCGCCGCCCTGTTCCTTGGCGGCGTCCGCGTGGGCTCCGCAGACCACGGGGAGGAGGTCGACCTGGTCGCCGACCTCACGCCGTTCTACGGGGAGTCGGGCGGCCAGGTGGGGGACGTCGGTACGATCTCCGGCGAGGGTTTCTCCCTCGAGGTCACCCACACGCGGCGCGCCGCGGCCGACCTCGTCATCCACCGGGCGAAGGTCCTCTCCGGGACCGTCCGGGAAGGTCAGCCGGCGGACTTCGCGGTCGATCCTGGCAGCCGGCGGCTCACCCAGGGGAACCACACGGCCACCCACCTGCTCCAGGCGGCGCTCCGGAAGGTCCTCGGCACGCACGTCAAGCAGGCAGGATCCTACGTGGGGCCCGACAAGCTGCGGTTCGACTTTACCCACTTCGAGGCGGTTCCGCCCGAGTCGCTGGCGGCGGTCGAGGAGGAGGTGAACCGGGCGGTCTTCGCCGCGACCCCCGTCACGTGGGAGAACCTTCCCTACGAGGAGGCGGTGGCGGCGGGCGCGATGGCGTTCTTCGGCGAGAAGTACGCCGACGTCGTGCGGATGGTGACCGTCCCCGGGGTGAGCCGGGAGCTTTGCGGCGGCACGCACGTGGGGAACACGGCCGAGATTGGCCTGTTCCGCATCCTGTCCGAGGGTGCGCTTGCCGCCGGGGTGCGCCGCATCGAGGCGGTCACCGGGCTACCCGCCTGGCGGCACCTGCGGGAGGAGGCGGAGACCCTGCACGGCGTCGCGCGGGAACTGAAGGTGGCCTCCCCGGAGGTCCCGGAGCGGGTCCGGAAACTCTCCGCGCAGATCCGCGCCCTGGAGAAGTCGCTCCAGGAGGCGCGCCGCCGTTCGTCGCGGGACCTCGTCGGGGAGATCCTGTCCCGGGCCGTGGAGCAGGGGGGCGTCCGCCGGGTGGCGGCGGAGGTGGAGCCGATGGATCCCGCTGCGCTGCGCGAGCTGGGCGACGCCGCGAAGGGGAAACTGGGAAGCGGGCTCCTCCTCCTGGGGACGCGCGAGGGGGACCGGTGCCACCTCGTCGCCGGGGTGACCCAGGACCTGACCGGGAGATTTTCCGCCTCGGACATCGTGAAGAAGGCGGCCGTGCGGGTGGGAGGCGGCGGAGGCGGGCGCAAGGACATGGCCCAGGCGGGGGGGGCGCGCCTGGAGGGCCTCCCGGAGGCCCTCGCCACCCTCTCGGAGTGGTGACACCCGGCGTCGAGGCGCCGGTTTAGCCTTCTCCCGTTCCCCGATCGAGCGTGTTCAGGTACACCTGGACGATCCGGTTGAGCGGCTCCCGGTAGAGGGCCTCCTCCCAGGACCGGCGCGCCAAGGACCGGTCCCCCGACAGGAAGTGGAGTATCCCTTTTTGTAGAAGCGCCGGCGCGCTGCCCGGGGACACCGCAAGATAGGCGTCCACCTCCGACATCGCCTCCTCGGGCCGTCCTGCCTCCCGCAACGCGACCACCAGGCGGATCCGGATGTCGGGATACCAGGGGGCGACCGCGATGGCCTCGCGGAATTCGGTGATCGCCCGGTCGAACTGTCCCAGGGCCAGGTACAGTTCCCCCAGTTCCTTGTGCAGGTTCGCGATCCGGCCCCGGAACATGTTCTCCTGGGGCTGGGCCCCGTCCCGGGAGAGGACGTCGGCCGCCTTTCCGTATGCGGACCTCGCCTCCTCGTACCGCCCCATGTCGTTCAGTGTGATGGAGAGGGACAGGAGGGCCTCGGTGTAGTCCGGGTTGGCCGCGACCGCCTCCCCGAACCGCTCCACCGCCAGCCGGAAGTTCCCCCGCTGGTGCTCGATCAGGCCGAGGGTGTAGTATATGTCGGCGTACTTCGCCCCCCCGGCGACGGCCTCCCGGAGCAGCCGCTCGGCACGGAGGAAGTCCATCTCCCCATACGCGCTCTTCCCCATCCGGATCAGCGCCGCCAGTTCCCGGCTCATCGCGCCATGGCGCCGACGACTACGGCGACATTCCTCGATGGATGCATGGTGTCCCCCCGTTTTGTTGTTGGATCAGGTCCCCGGCCGTATCCCCGTCAGAACATGTAGCCTAGGTCAAGCCGCCCGCCCATGAAGTCCGTGGTTCCCGCCTGGCCGAGATCGACCCATTGCCACCCCACGCTGCCGCGCAGGAAGAAGCCGGCCGTCACGTCCCACCGCGCGCCGAGTCCCAGATTGTACGAGAAATAGCTCTTTGTGTATGTGTTCTGGTAGGACGTGCAGACGTAGCCGTACCAGGGGTCGTACCAGCAGACGCCCTGGGGGGGGCCGGAAGGGATGTTCGAGTCCACGAACGCCCAGCCGATCCCGCCCAGGAGGAAGGGGGTCAACGGACCGTCCAGAATGTAGTAGCTCAGGTTGAGGGCGACCGTGGCGGTGTCCAGGGTTCCCCCGACCGTTGTCGAGCCGGTAGGTTTCCCGTCGGTGTCGGTCGTGGCGATCGTTGCCTGGTAGTCCGAACTGGCCCAGGACCCGTCCAGGTGCAGGGCGAGCTTGTTGGTGAAGTTGTAGCCGAACCCCAATCCGAAACCGGGTGCCGGGTCGAGCGCGAGCTTCGACCCTCCGTTGCCGTCGATGTCCTTCGAAGCGCCGTACCGCGGCTGGAGGGTGACCTCGTACCGGCCCTTGCGGCCCCGATACGACGGCCCCGGATCGTCCGCTCCGGAGAGGCGCAGACCGGCGAACCATTTCTCCCCCTCGTATCCGGGAAATTTCTCCGCGAGGACCTTTTTCGCCTCCGCGGCGTCGTCCTTCAGCCCTTCCTTCTCCAGGGCCTCCGCGAGCAGGGCCATCAGGGCGGGCGTCGACGGGACGTCCGGGAATTCCGCAAGCGCCCGGCGGGCCCTGGCCGCCGCGCTCTCGTACAGCTTCCGGGACATGTAGTTCGACACCACGGCCACCTCGTGCCGGGCCAGCCGGTTGCGAAGGTCCCGGACCTTGCGGGTTGCCTCCGCGGCGCGCGGGGTGGACGGTTCCTTCTCGAGGAACAGGGAGTACGCCTTGACGGCCTCCCGTGTCTTCGTCTGGTCCCGCTCCGGCGCCAGCACCTGCCGTGCCAGCAGTTCGCCTTTCAGGAAGAGGGCGTCCGGCACCTTGGCGTCGGCGGGATACAGGCGCAGGAAGTCGTCGAAGGCCACCTCCGCCTCCGCGTCGCTCCCGTCCAGCATCCGGTTCTGCGCCAGCCCGAACTGGGCGCGGGCGGCCAGGGGGGAGGTCGGGTACCGCTCGATGAGGAGCTGGAACGCCTCGGCCGCGTCGGAATATTTCTTCTGCTCCGCCTTCTTTTCCCCGATGGCGAGGAGTTCGGCGGCGCCGAGGTGGGTCTGCTTGGACAGCTTCGCGGAACAGCCGGGGGACATCAGCAGGAAGCAGAGGGCCAACGCGGGAAGCGGTGCGTTGAGGGCCTTTCGCATGGGGATCGACGGTAGTATAGCGGGCCGGAAAAGTCAAACCGGGCGGTGGAAAGGGCGAAAACCCGGTTCCATTCTCCGCGGCCCGTGGTACACTGCATCGGCGCGTCCGGAAGGGGGCCGTCGCCCCCGCCGCCCGGGGCGCAATTTTCCTGCGGAGGTTTCTCATGGAACGGTTCGGTAGAGGACTGCTCGCTGCTGCCGGCATCGCACTGTCCGTCGCCCTGTGCGGCGGCGTCATGGCGGCGGAAACGATCAAGGTGGGGGTTCTGCTCCCCCTGACCGGCGCGCAGGCGAAGTTCGGCGAGATCGAGAAGAAATCCTTCGAAATGGCGGCCGAGGAGATCAACGCCAAGGGCGGGGTGAACGGGAGGAAGATCGAGCTGCTCTTCGAGGACGACACCGGGAAGCCGGACGTCGGGCGTTCGGGGGTCGAGAAGCTGATCTCCCGGGAAAAAGTGCCCGTCATCACGGGCGGCTACTCCAGCTCCGTCACCGCGGCGGCCGCGCCCGTCGCCCAGCAGTTCAAGGTGCCGTTCGTCATCTGCAC
>JAGGAJ010000020.1 GCA_017889845.1 Deltaproteobacteria bacterium | reverse complement strand
GGCGTCGATCCCGGAGAACCGGTCGCACGCCCGCATCAGGGCGAACGCCCCGATCTGCCCGGAATTCCCCTTCAAGGCGTGGGCCGCCTTGCGCGCCCCCTCCAGGTCTCCGCAGGAGACCGCCTTCTCCAGATCCCGGATCTTCTCCCGGGCCCCGTTCAGGAAGGTCCAGACCAGCCGCACGACAAAGTCCCCGCTTCCCCCGAGCTCCGACAGCTCCCGGAGCACCCGGGCGTCGATGACCTCCCCGTCCTCCGGCTCCGCGGCCGCCGGCTCCTCCCCCGGGGCGTCGTCCGCCGCCCCACCGGACTGCGGAGCGCTGCCGGGAACCAGCTCGTCGAACAGGTCGAAGAGCCTGCGGGTGTCGATCGGCTTCGTAAGGCACGCCTCCATCCCCGCGTCCTCGCAATCCGCGCGGGCTTCCTGGGTGGCGTCCGCCGTGAGCGCGACGATCGGCATCCGGGGAGATGCGCGGTTCATGAAACGGTACAGCTTCGCCGCCTCGATCCCGCCCATCACCGGCATGTGGAGGTCCATCAGGGTGATGTCGAACGACCGCGACTTCAGTTCCTCCAGGGCCTGCTCCCCGTTCGACACCAGGACGACCTCGTGTCCCGCCCGCTCCAGGATCTTGGCGATCACCATCTGGTTCGTGCGGTTGTCCTCCGCCACCAGAACGCGCAGCTTCCGCCGGCCCGCCTGCCGCTGCCGGTACTTCTCCACGATGTCGCCCACCGAGGGGTCGCCGGTCGCCGCGTCCGGACGGGACAGATGAAGGGCGCTGAACAGCAACGTCCGGTCGGCGGGGGCCGGCAGGACGGCGCTGTAGCCGCTCCTGGAGATCGCATCCGCGTCCGCGCGCCCGTCGGTTACCAGGATGAGCCTGGCGTGGTGGATCGCGGGGTCGGACTTGACCAGCCGGGCGAAGGCGAGCGCGTCCATGTCGAGCCCGTGCTCCGCCACGATGACGTAATCGAAAGACATGCCGGCGTTCGCGGCGGAGACCACCTGGGCGACCCCCTGGGCGGAGCGGTCCACCGCAGACGCGCGCACGCCCCACGCCGCGAGGTGGTCCCGGACCGACTCCGTCACGACCGGGTCCGCGGACACCACGAGCGCCCGACGGTCGGCGAGGGCGCAGGCGAGCGCCATCTCCCCCGACTCGGAGCTCTGCTTCTCGAACTCGACGGAGAACCAGAACGTGCTTCCCCCCCCGGGAACGCTGCTGACGCCGATCCGCCCCCCCATCATCTCCACGATCTCCTTGGAGATCGTCGTTCCCAGCCCCGTCCCCCCGTACCGCCGGGTGATCGAGTCGTCCGCCTGGCCGAAGCGGTCGAAGATGCGCTGCAGCGCCTCGGGGGCGATCCCGATGCCGGTGTCCACGACCTCGAAGCGGATCCCGGCGTGCCGGGGGTTTTCCGACTCGAGGAAGGCGCGAACCCCCACGTCGCCGCGTTCGGTGAACTTCACCGCGTTCCCGAGCAGGTTCAGCAGGACCTGCCGCAGGAGGAGCGGGTCCCCCCGCAACAGGAAGGGGACGCTGGCGGGGACGTGGAGGAACATCTCGAGCCCCTTGGCACGCGCCTGGGGTTCCATGATGGTCACGGTGTTCTTCAACAGTTCGTGCAGGTCGAAGTCCGACACCTGGACGGAAACCTTGCCGGCCTCGATCTTGGAGAGGTCCAGCACGTCCTGCATCAGGAAAAGGAGGGACCGGGCGGAGGCGTCGACCGCCTTGGTCAGCTCCTCCTGCTCCCCCGTCATGGGGGTCCCCCGCAACAGGTCGACCAGCCCGATGATCCCGTTGAGCGGGGTCCTCATCTCGTGGCTCATGTTCGCCAGGAACCGGTTCTTCGCCCGGTTGGCTTCCTCGGCGCGCTGGGCGGTCGCGGTCAGCTTCTTCAGGAGCGCCGAGATGTACAGCGGCAGCATGAGGATGCCGATCTGCAGGCCGACTCCCAGGATGAGCTTGTTCCGCCAGTAGTCGTTCACGTTGATGGCGACGCCGAACATCACCGTGCCGATGGCGGTGGAAACGAAGAGGTAGTTCCGCCCGTAGCGGAAACCGTTCCCGAAGATCACCCACAGGAGGATCACGTACAGGGGGGCTCCGGCGTCTCCCACCACGGAGATCCCGTACGACGTGAGGCACAGGTCCCCGAAGATCCCGACATACCGGCGGACGGGAGACACCCCGGGATCCATGGTGACCCGGTGGAAAATGCCCAGCGAGGCGACGTGGTAGAGGCAGCAGACCCAGAGTGCCCGGGCCTCGTCCGGCTTCAGGATCCCGTCCCGGAGGGAAGCCCAGTACAGGTAGAAAAACACGGCAGCGGTGATAACGACCCGGATCAGCGCCTGCTCGTGCTCGCTGTCCGGCCGGCGGGAGAGGTGATCCCACGCCGAACGGAACCTCCCGGTCATGACCAGACGCCAGAACCGCACCGGCCGATCCCCCCCGCTGGCCCCGGACATGGGGGCCAGCGGAGTATCTCATCGGAACAACCGGGGGAAGAATTCAAGGAAAACGTGGCGGACACCCCCCCGGGAGGGGATCCTCCCGGGGGGGTCGGAACGGTCGCCCTCCGTCAGGCGTCCCGGGCCCAGGTCACCCGGAGAAGGTTGGCGTCCTCCGACCATCTGTACACGACGGATCCACGGAACGCCTTCCGGATCTCCCGCCCGATGCGCTGCGCGAGTTTCTCGTCGGTGGTGAGAATCTCCACGCCGTCGTTCCCCTCCCGCAGCCCCAGGATCCGCTCGAGCGGGTTGTTCCCGCGCGCGCGCCGCTCCTCGTTCCTCGCGACGGTGAGGAGCTCCTCGCGGTGGGCCCGCAGGAACCGCCCCCGGAGCGACACGACCCCCGACGGAAAACCGTCGGCGATCTTGCGGCACGCCGGGCACCGGCGGTGCGCCGCGCCGGAGCGCGCAAGGACCGCGTACTCCGCCTCGTCCGCATACCAGCGCTTCTTCCGGTTGATGGCGTGGCACTCCGTGCACACGCCCGTCTCGGGGGTGCCTTTCCGCGGGATGTAGGGATCGTCGGTGCGGTCCACGTTCTTCCGGCTGGCGGGCTGGAATCTGGAGGTCGTCATGGCGCGCACCTCCTTTCATCTCCATGATAGCGCCGTACCGCCCCGTCGTTCCAGACGGAGGAGCAAGGATTTATTCCACGCGAATACCCTCTCCTAACTTTATGATCTTCAATGGGATTCCGGATTCGGCGCGCCGGGCTAGCTCCCCTTCCGCGCTCATGGCGCCGATCGGCCCCCGGACCCAGCGGTCCACCGCCCGGGCGAGCTCCCGGACGCCATAATCCGGCTGGTACCCCTCGGCTGCCAGCCATGCCTGCGCTTCCTCCGACACCTCCAGGGAAACGCCGTGGTCCGCCTGGAGTGTCCCGGCGAGGTCGGCCAGCTGCATCGCCAGCACCTTCCGGACGTCGCCGGGGGTGAGGGCCCGGAAGACGATCTGTTCGTCCACCCGGTTCAGGAACTCGGGCCGGAACCGTCGCCGCACCTCGGCGAGTGCACCGCCCTCCGCGACGGCGGGGGCTCCGGCGTGGAACCCGAGCTCCTTCCCGACCCGTATGTTCCCCGTCATGATGAAGATCGCGTGCCGGGCGTCCGCCGTGTGCCCCTGCGCGTCCGTGATCTTTCCGTCGTCGAAGAGCTGCAGGAACAGGTCGAACACCCGCGGAGCCGCCTTCTCCACCTCGTCGAGGAGGACCACCGAGTACGGGGTCGTACGCAACCGGGCTACCAGCTGCCCTCCCTCCTCGTACCCGACGTACCCCGGGGAGGCCCCGATCAGGCGGGACACGCTCACCTCATCCTGGTACTCCGACATGTCGAGGCGGATGAATGCCCGCTCGTTGGAGAAGAGATACGCGGCGGTCCGCCGGGCGACTTCCGTCTTGCCGACGCCGGAGGGCCCCAGGAACAGGAACACTCCCATCGGGCGGCGGCGGTCCCCCAGCCCCGCGTGGGAGAACACGAGGCGGCGGCATACCCGGGAGATCGCCTCCTCCTGGCCGACGATGTGGCGGTTGAGATACTCCTCGAGTCCCCGGATGCGGGACTCCGTGATGCCGCCCAGCCCTCCACGGGCCACCTCCAGCGGGATCCCCATCTTCTCGGCGACCACGCGGGCGACGTATTCGGGCGCCACCACCGCGACCCCCACGGAGTCGTACTGCTCCGAGCGGGCGGCCATCGAGAGCATCGGCACGCGGCACTCCGCGCACGCCCGGTCCAGCAGGTCGATCGCCTTGTCCGGCAGGAACCGGGTCGGGTCGAAGCGGATCGCGAGGTCCACCGTGGCCGCGAGGGCGTCGTCGCGGATCGTCAGGCCGAAGTGCTGCTCCCGGTGCGCGCGGACACCCTGGAGGATCTCGAGGGTCTCCTCCCGCCCGGGCTCAGCGACCTGGATCGCCTGGAAGCGCCGCTCGAGGGCCGGGTCCTTCTCGATGCTCCGCCGGTACTCCGCGATCGTGGTCGCGCCGATGCACCGCAGCTCCCCGCGCGCCAGCGCCGGCTTCATGATGTTGCCCGCGTCCATCGGGGCCCCCTCGGCGCGCCCCGCGCCGGCCACGGTGTGGAACTCGTCGATGAACAGGATCACCTCCGGGTGCGAGCGGACCTCGTCGATCAGGCGCGTGAGCCGCTCCTCGAACTCGCCGCGGTACTTGGTGCCCGCCACCAGCTCGGCCATCGACAGCTCGACCAGGCGCCGCCCCTGGAGGACTTTCCGGTCCCGTCCCATGGCGATCCGCTCCGCGAGCGCCTCGACCAGGGCGGTCTTCCCGACGCCCGCCTCGCCCACCAGAACGGGGTTGTTCTTCGTCGGCATCATCAGGACCTTGATGAGCTGCCGCAGGGTGTTCCGCGTGCGGTCGGAGTCGACGAAGGGGAGCAGCCTCCCCTCCCGGGCCGCCCGGGTGATGTCGCGGCCGTACCGGTCCAGAAGGGGCGTTTCGGAGGCTGGCGGCTCCTCCATGGAGGGGAAGGCCCCCACCTCTTCCCGCACCGGCTGCTGGACCTCCACGGGGCCCTTTCCCCGAAGGAGCTCGCGGCGGAGCAGGTCGGGCGCGATGCCGGCCCCGGCGAGGACCGCCGAGACGATGGGTCCCGGGTCCTCGAGGACCGCCGCCATCAGGTCGCGGACCCTCACCTCCGCCCCCGGTCCCGCGATCTCCCGCGCCCGGTAGAAGTGCCGCTTGCACTCGGGGCTCCGGTGGACGACCCGCTCCGCGTGGATCGCGGTCCCCGGGCGGAGCCGTGACCGCACGCCGCGCCGGAGCGCCATGCCGCTGATCCCCTGGGACGTGAGGACGCGCTCGATCTCCTCCCCCTCCTCCCGGAGTGCTTCCGCGGGGAGCGCCTCGACGTGGGTGTAGTTCAGGTATTCCAGGATCTTCAGCAGGCTGCAGAGCCCGATGACGACGTGTTCCCGCTCGATGTAGGGGTGTCGGGCCCGGGCGGCCTCCGCGGCACCGATGTTCCACGCCATCCGGGCGGCCTTGGTCAGCTGCGACATCGATGGATCCCCTCCCTGCCAGGAATTAGACGGTCCGGAACTCTGTAAGGGCGCGGAACGCGTCCAGGCGGGAGCCGATCTCCTCGAGGGTCAGCCCCTCCAGCCGCTCCGTGCTGAAGGCTTCCACCGTGAAGGAGGCGATGGCGCTCCCGTACATCGTCGCCAGGCGGTAATCCATCTCCGTGAGGGGTGCGCTGCCGCGGGAGGCGAGGTACCCCATGAAGCCGCCGGCAAAGCTGTCCCCGGCCCCCGTGGGGTCGAAGATCGTCTCGAGGGGGTAGGCGGGGGCGGCGAACACCTCCCCGTCCGACAGCTGCAGCACCCCGTACTCCCCCCGCTTGATCACCACCCGGCCGGGCCCCATCCCCATGATCTTGCGCGCCGCCTTGACGAGGTTGAACTCCCCGGTGAGTTCCCGGACCTCCGCCTCGTTGATGATCACGATGTCCACGTTGCGGATGACCTCCCGGAGCAGCTGGGGGCTCTTCCCGATCCAGAAGTTCATCGTGTCGAGGGCCACGATCTTCGGCTCCCGCACCTGCGCGAGGATGTCCAGCTGGAGGCGGGGATCGATGTTCCCGAGGAAGACGTACGGCGTTTCCCGGAACGAGGGCGGCAGCACGGGGGCGAAGTCCCGGAAGACGTTGAGATCCGTCCGGACCGTGTGGGCCGTGTTCAGGTCGAACTCGTAATATCCCTTCCAGTGGAACGTCTCTCCGTCCGCCACCTTTAGCCCCTGAAGATCGATCCCCCGGGCCGAGAGCATCTCGATGGTCTTTTTCGGGAAATCCCGCCCCACCACGGAGACGAGCCGGACCGGCGCGAGGTAGCTGGCGGCGAGGGAGAAGTAGGTCGCGGAGCCGCCGATCACCCGCTCCACCTCGCCGAACGGCGACCGGATGCTGTCGAAGGCCATCGACCCGACCACCAGAAGACTCATGCACCCCATGATACCGCAGGGGCCCTATTTTCCCCACAACTGCTTCAGGCGGGCGTCCCGGCCGCACGCGGCCCGGTAATACTGGTACCGGAGCGGGTTCTTCCGGTAATAGTCCTGGTGGTACTCCTCGGCGGGGTAGAACTCCGCCGCCGGGACGATCTCCGTTACGATCTTCTCACGGAACGGCTTCGACTTTTCTAGCTCCGCCCGGGACGCCTCCGCCTCCCGCTTCTGCTCCCCGTCGTGATGGAAGATCGCGGTGCGGTACTGGTTCCCCACGTCGCAGAACTGCCGATCCGAAACCGTCGGGTCGATGTTGCGCCAGAAGACGTCGAGCAGTTCCCTGTACGAAACCTTCGCGGGGTCGTAGACCACCTGCACCGCCTCCGCGTGGCCCGTGGAACCCGATGTGACCTCCTCGTAGGTAGGGTCTTTCTTGTGCCCCCCCGTGTACCCCGAGGTGACGGACACCACCCCGGGGATCTTTTCATACGGCGGCTCCATGCACCAGAAGCAGCCCCCTGCGAATGTCGCCTTCGCCTGCCTGCCGCCCGCCGCGGGTTCCGCGCCTTCCGAAGGGATGGCTGCCGCCAGCAGGGGGAGGAACATCAGTATGGAAAGGATTGCCGTCTTCATCGGTCGCCTCCGGGTACGTCTTTTCCTTTAGATGCCCAATACCCCCAGGACGTCGGCCAGCAGCGCGAGCATCACCAGCGCGAGGTAGACGATCGAGGCCGCGAACGCCCGGCCGTACCGCTTCGTGACCACCGTGTCCCGGTAGAAGGCGACGAGGAAGGCCCCCCCCAGCAGAAGGGCCGCCCAGGCGAACCGGGAGGAAAGGTATCCCAGCGCCCAGAGGGACAGGGAAAGGGGAGGCAGCGCGGCGGCGTAGAGGAAGATCAGCACCTTCGTGTACGGTTCCCCCATGGCCACCGGGAGGACCGGCACGCCGGCTGCGCGGTACTCCTCCTGGTGGCGCAGCGCGAGGGCCCAGAAGTGGGGCGGCTGCCACAGCACGAGGAACAGGAAGAGGACGACGCCGTCCATCCCGAGACGGGGGTTCACCGCGGCGTAGCCGATCAGCACGGGGAGGGCGCCCGGCACCGCCCCGGGAATCGTGCCGTAGGGAGACCGGCGCTTCCATACCAGGGTGTACAGGAGCGCGTACCCGGCTACGGCGGCGGCCAGGAGCAGGGACACGGTTCCGTTGATCCAGAGGGCCGACAACAGGAGGGATGCGGCGATCGCGGCGACCGCCACCGCCGCGACGTTCCCCCGCCCGAGAGAGCGGAGCGCGGCGGCGCGGCGGGACAGGCGGGGCATCTTCGCGTCCATCCCCGCGTCGAATACCGTGTTGAGGGCGGCGGATCCCCCGGCGGAGGCGAGGATGCAGGCGAGGGCGAGGATCGCCTTCCCGGGGTCCGGGAGGCCGCGGCGGGCCAGGACCATACCGGAGAACCCGGCGAGGGTCACCGCGGCGACGATGCCGGGCTTGAACAGGAGGACGGCGGACGGCTTCCCGGGTGGCTCCGGGCGGTTCCCCGGACTCCCGGCTTCCGGCGTCAGGCGGGCGGGAGGGATAGCGCCGCCCCCTCCGCGCGGACCGCCTGGACCCAGAGGTGAACGAGGACCGACAGCATCCCCAGCGCCACCCCCAGGTGCAGCGCCGCGGCCAGGAAGTTGAGCCCCGACAGCACCACCAGCGCCCCGACGCCGACCTGCACCGCCACCAGGCCGAGGAAGGCGACGGCCAGCCCGCGGTTCCCCCGCTGCCGCGGATCCCGCCGGACGAAGAGGTACAGGGCCACGGCGGTCAGCAGGATCAGGTACCCCACCACGCGGTGGGAATAGTGCGCAAGCACCGGCCCGCCGAGGAAGGCGGGCACCCAGCGCCCGAGGCACGTCGGGAAGTCCGGGCACGCAAGACCCGCTTCCAGGTGCCGGACGTACGCCCCCAGCGAGGCCTGGAAGTAGACCAGCGCGACCAGGCTCAGGAACAGCGCCGCCGATCCCCGGAATGCGAACACGGGGGGCTCGGACTCCCCGTCGAAGGTCGCCATGTAGAAGGCGAGGAGGAATACGAGGAGCCCGGTCATGAAGTGGAGCGTGGTCAGCTGGACGGGGATCTCGAGGAGCACGACGGCCCCGCCCATTCCGATCGCCGCGACCAGCAGGAGAAGGGCCAGGAACGGCACCAGACGCGCCGTCCCCTCGTACCTGCGGAACCGCCGGACCGACAGGGCGACCAGGAACAGCGACGCGACCCCCGCGATCACCCGGTGGAGGAACTCCATGTAGATGTCCCAGCGGAAGGGGGGGAGGACCTTGCCGTGGCACAGGGGCCAGTCCGGGCACGCCAGCCCCGCCTTCAGCCCGGCCACGAGGTTTCCCCAGACGAGCAACAGGAACAGAATCCCGACGGTCGCCCGTCCCAGCATCGGCGTACCCCCTTCGAACGGATACGGGAATTATCCCCGCACGCGGGAATCAGCGCAACTGCGTGTCGAGGAGGGTCCCGAAGATGATGAGGGCGAGGAAGAAGATGGGGACGAGGGCGAACCCCCATACGAGGCCGCTTTCGCCCTTGAGGTGCATGAAGAAGAGTGCCACGAGCGATGCCTTCGCCGAGGCGATCAGGAGCGCCACGGCGACGTTCAGTAGCCCCAGGTCGATGTACGAGACCATGACCGTCACGACCGTCAGGGTGATCAGGGCGGCGAACACCCCGTAATAGATCCGGCGGGAGCCGGCGGATCCGTGGCTCATACTCCCCCTCCTCACCCGATGAGATAGAGCAGCGGGAACAGGTAGATCCACACCAGGTCGACGAAGTGCCAGTACAGCCCGGACATCTCCGCCGGGGTGTAATACGTCTCCGACAGGCGTCCCCGCCGCGCGAGCACGACGACGTACGACAGCACGCCCATCCCGATCAGCACGTGGATCCCGTGGATCCCCGTCATCATGTAGTACAGGGAGAAGAAGATGTTCGTGGACGGGAACAGGCCGTGGTGGAACTTCTCGGTGTACTCCACGTACTTGACGCAGAGGAAGACCCCCGCCAGCAGGATCGTGGCGCCGAAATACCGCGGGAGGAGCCTCGCCTTCCCCTTCTTCACGGCGTCGATCCCCAGCGCCACCGTGAGGCTGCTGGTGATCAGGACGACCGTGTTGACCGCCCCCAGCACCCGGTTCAGTTTCCCGTGCTCCGCGTGGAACAGGTCCGGGTACTTCAGCCGGAAGACGATGTAGGCCGTGAACAGGGCGCCGAACAGGAGCACCTCGGTGGCGAGGAATGTCCAGAGCCCGAGCTTGGCGCTCTCGAATGCGACGACGGGGTCGTGGTGCTCCGCGGCGGGCTCGCTCATCGCCTTACGCCTTCCTTGTCCCGTAGCCGTACGGCCAGTCGGCGACCTGCGGGATCTCGTGGAAGTTCTCCGTTTCGGGCGGCGACGCGGCCCGCCACTCCAGCGTGAGGGAGCGCCACGGGTCGGAGGGCGCCTGCGCGCCCTTGCGCAGCCCCTGGACGAAGTTCCACATCATCACGAGGATCCCGAGGGCGAGGATCGCGGAACCGACGGTGGAGATCACGTTCTCCGTGTGGAACTTCGGGATGTACTCCGCGTAGCGGCGGGGCATCCCGCGGGTCCCCGCGATGAACATGGTGAAGAAGGTGAGGTTGAACCCGAGGAACACGAGCGCCCACGCGACGCGGGCGACCTTCTCGTTCAGCATCCGCCCCGTCATCTTCGGAAACCAGTAGTGGAGCCCCGCGAAGAACCCCATCACCGTGCCCCCCATCATCGTGTAGTGGAAGTGGGCCACCACGAAGTACGTGTCGTGGAGCTGGACGTTGGTGGCCAGCGCCCCCAGGAACGGGCCGGTGAGCCCGCCGATGATGAAGAGGAAGATGAACGTGAGGGCGTACAGCATCGGGGACTCGAACGTGATCGACCCCCTGTACAGCGTGGCGATCCAGTTGAACACCTTCACGGCGGTCGGCACGGCGACGAAGAAGGTGAGGAAGGAAAAGATGGTGTTCGCCAGCGGCGACATCCCCGAGGTGAACATGTGGTGTCCCCACACGAGGAATCCGATGAACGCGATCGCCAGGGACGAGTAGGCGATGGCGTTGTACCCGAAGATGGGCTTGCGCGAGAAGACGGGGATCACCTCGGAGACGATCCCCATCGCCGGGAGGATCATGACGTAGACCACCGGGTGCGAGTAGAACCAGAAGAAGTGCTGGAACAGCACCGGGTCGCCCCCCTTGGAGGGGTCGAAGAACCCCACTCCCAGCAGCCGCTCGGCGGCCAGGAGGAGGAACGTGACGCCGACCACGGGAGTCGCCACCACCTGGATGATGCTCGTGGCGTACATCGACCAGATGAACAGGGGCAGCCGGTGCCACGTCATCCCCGGCGCGCGGAGCTTGTGGATCGTGACGATGAAGTTGAGCCCCGTGAGGATCGACGACATCCCGATGAGGAAGACGCCCAGGGAGAGGGTCGCTACCGCCGCTCCGGTCTTCGCGGAGTACGGCGTGTAGAAGGTCCACCCCGTGTCCATCGGCGCCACCAGCGACCCGATGATCACCAGGAATCCGGCCGCGAAGATCCAGTAGCTGGCCAGGTTCAGCCGGGGGAACGCCACGTCCTTCGCCCCCAGGTGCAGCGGGATGAGGAAGTTCCCCAGCCCCGAGGGGATGGCCGGGATGACGAACAGAAAGATCATCATCGCGCCGTGGAGGGTGAAGAAGACGTTGTAGGCGTGGTTGCTGAAGTATTTCGCCTGCGGGGAGAGCAGCTCCAGCCGCAGCAGCAGGGCGAACACCCCGCCGAGGAGAAAAAAGACGATCGTCGACCAGAGGTACATCGCGCCGATCCGTTTGTGGTCCAGCGTGAACGCCCAGGACCGCCACCCGCGCTCCGAGAGGTATCCCCTCCCGTTCCCTGCGATCCCGCTTTCTTCCCCTGCGCTCATCCCGCCTCCCGGCTCAATCCGGTTTTTTCAGGAACTCGATCACCGCCTGGACCTCGTCCGGCTTCAGGGTGGTCTTGTACGTCGGCATCACGTTCGGGTACCCCTTCACCACCTTGGCCCCCGGGTCGACGATCGACTCCCGGAGATACTCCTCGTCGGCCTTCACGGACGTACCGTCCGAAAGGGGCACCGTCGATCCGTACACCCCGTGGAAGTTGGGGCCGATCTTCTCCTTCCCGGAGACGGCGTGGCAGTTCAGGCACCCCGTCCTGCCCACGATCCGCTCCCCGCGCTCGTGGAGCGACAGCTGCTCCTCGCCTTCCCCCCGTTCCTCTTTCCCGGCCGCCCACGCCACGTACTGTTCGGGGGGCATGACGATCAGGCGGGCATTCATGTTGGAGTGGCCGTCGCCGCAGTACACGGTGCAGTAGATCGTATACTCTCCGGTCCGGTCCGGTTGCACCCAGAGACTGGTGAGCCGCCCCGGGATCGCGTCCATCTTCACCCGGAAATCCGGCAGGTAGAATCCGTGGATGACGTCGGTCGCCGTGAGGATGAACTTGACGGGCTTCCCCTGGGGCACCCGGATCTCGTTGAGCGCCGTCCGCCCGTCCGGGTATTTGACCTCCCACATCCACTGCCTGCCGGTGACGTAGACCTCCGTCGCTCCGGGGCGCGGCTCGCGCAGGTCGTCGTACACCCTCCACCCGTAGTAGAAGATGGCCACCACCACGAGCGTGGGGATCAGGATCCAGAAAAACTCCAGGAGGTGGTTGCCCGTGATGCCGGGCGTCTCGTTGTCCCGCTCCGGGCTGCGCCGCCGGTACCGCACGGCGAAATAGATCAGCAGCCCCTGGGTGAGCAGGAAGAAGAAACCGCCGATGACGGTGATGAAGAGGAAGACGGCGTCGATCCTGCCGGCCTCCGCGGACGCCGCGCCGAAAGCGAGAACGTTGTCCATCAGTTTCCTTTCCATCGCGGACCGGAAGTCCCCCCGTACCGCCTCCACAGCACGGCGAGGAGCGCCGCCAGGAAGACCGCGGTCGCCGCCCCCGCCGCCTTCATGATGTTCCGGGCATAAAGCATATACTTCTTTCCCGCCGGGTCGTACCGGAAACAGTACATTAGAAGCGCGTTCGCGGCGGAGGATGCGCCGATTTTCCCGTCCGCCGCCTCGACCAGGGCGAGCTTCAGGTCCCGCGGGGGGATCTCGATGCCGTGGAGGTACCGCGACACCCTCCCGTCGGGGGACAGGACGATCGCCACCGTAGGATGGGCGAAATCCGACCCCACCTTCCGGTACCGGTACCCGACGGCGTCGGTCAGGCGCCGCACGCTGTCCGCATCCCCGTAGAGGAATGGCCACCGGTCGTCCGCGTCGTCGAGCCCCGCGACCAGGGCGTGCGTTTCCCGCGCCTTCGCCGCGGCGATCTCCGGGATCTCGTCCGGGTTGATGCTCACGGTAACCACGCGGTAATCCTTCGCCGGGGAGAGCCCCTTCACCCCGTCCATCGTCGCGGCCAGGCTGCGGAACGTCAGGGGGCACAGCATCGGGCAGGTGTAGTAGTTCAGCGTGAGGACCACGGGGCCGGCGCCGAGGTAGTCACCGAGCCGGACCCTCTTCCCGGTGCTCTGCGTGAAGACCAGGTCCGCCGGGATCCGCCCGCCGAGACGCTCGTCCACCCCGACCGCCAGCAGGATCGCGTCCTGCGGGTCCGCGGCGCGCGCGGAGCAAGGGAGTAAGACCAGCAGGAGACCAAGGAGGGCATACCGGAGGGGCATTACCGTCGCTCCAAGGGCTCGCGGGGGGCTTCCTCGGAAGCTACGCTCGCGAACTTCGCCCGCTCGCTGCGATTCCGCTCGACGCAATCTCTGCCTCCGCTCCATACGCCGCTTCCGAGGAACCCCCCGCTACGCCCTTTGCGCAAATGGAGATCCTCAAACCACGGTCAGATCATGACGGGGGAGCCGGGGACGGGGACCTCGGCGGTCCACCCGAGCCGGGACCGCAGCGTCCCGGCGAACTCGAGGGAGACGGACTCCTCGCCGTGGGCCACCAGCACCGTCCCGGGCGGCGCCTCGAAATGGCCCGCCCACGCGAGGAGGTCTTCCCGGTCGGCGTGGGCCGACAGCCCGCCGATGGTGTAGACGTCGGCCGCCACCGCGATGTCCTCCCCCAGCACCTTCACCCGCTTCGCCCCTTCGACGATCTTCCGGCCGAGCGTCCCCTGCGCCTGGAACCCGACGATGATGACGGAGGACTCCTTCCGCCACAGGTTGTGCTTGAGGTGGTGCTTGATCCGGCCCGCCTCGCACATGCCGCTCCCGGCCAGTATGATCGCCCCGCCGTGGAGGGAGTTCAGCGCCCGGGACTCCTCGGCGCTCCGCGTGAAGACGACCCGCATCGCCTCCGGGTGCGCGTCCCGCCATGCGAAGACCTCCCTCGTCGCCTCGTCGAAGCACTCGGGGTGGCGCATCGTGATCCGCGTCGCCTCCGCCGCCAGGGGGGAGTCGACGTAGACGGTGATCCCGGAGAGGCGCCCGCGGCGGGTCAGGTCGGCGAGCAGGTAGAGGATGTCCTGCGCGCGCCCCACCGCGAAGGCGGGGATGATCACGTTGCCGCCCTTTCGCCGCAGCGTGTCGTGGACGGCGCGGACGAATTCCTCCTCGGTGTCCCCCATCCCCTTGTGGAGACGGTTCCCGTACGTCGACTCGATGACGAGGGCGTCGGCCCGGGCCACCGGCGAGGGATCGCGCACGATGGGCAGCCCCCGGTGGCCGAGATCGCCGGAGAAGACCAGGCGCTTTTCCGTCCCCCCGTCCCGCAGGAACACGGTGACGATCGCGGAACCCAGGATGTGCCCCGCGTCCAGCAGGGTCGCGGAGATCCCGTGCGCGGGCTCGAACGCCTTCCCGTACGGGACGGCCCGGAGGCGCGGGCCGACGGCGATGGCGTCCGCCTCCGTGTACAGGGGGGCAACCGTCTTCCTGCCCCCCCGCTCGCGTTTCCGGCTCTCCCACTCCGCCTCCTTCTCCTGGATGTGCCCCGCGTCGGGGAGCATCACCTTCAGGAGGTCCGCGGTCGCGGGTGTGCAGTACACGGGGCCCCGGAAACCGTCCCGCACCAGTTTCGGGAGGAGGCCGGAGTGATCGATGTGGGCGTGGGTGGAGAGGACGAAATCGATGGAGGAGGGCGACACCGGCATGCGGCGCTGGTTCTTCCGGTCGCTCTCCCCTCCTCCCTGGAACATCCCGCAGTCCACCAGGAACCGGTTCCGGTCCGACTGGACCAGGATGCAGGAACCCGTGACCTCCCGGGCACCCCCGAGGAAGGTCAGGGCAGCGCTCAAGGGACCACCCGCGTCAGGATCCCGGACACGATGGACACCAGCACCGAGCCGGCCACGGCGCCGAGGAAACCGTTCACGTGGAATCCCGGGACGACGGCCGAAACCAGCCACAGCAGGAGGCCGTTGATCACCAGGAGGAAGATCCCGAGGGTCGCCACCGTGAGGGGGAGGGTCAGGAGGACGAACAACGGGCGGACGACCGCGTTGACCAGGCCCAGGACGAACGCCGCGGCCAGCGCGGCCATCACCCCGTCGGCGGCCGCCACCTGCGGCAGCAGGTATCCGATCAGCAGGATCGCGATTGCGTTGGCGCCCATCCGCATCAGGAACGACATGG